>JBBIPS010000412.1:0-2793 GCA_037442725.1 Burkholderiales bacterium
TGCGGACGGGCGGCCGGTGATCCTGTCCTACATCGTGCTGGCCACGCTGGTCGGCGGCCTGCTGTCGGTCGTGATCGCCGCTTCGCTGACGCTGGCGCTGCTCGATCGCATCGTGCATCACCTGATCAGCCTGTCGGTCGGCGTGCTGCTCGGCACCGCGCTGCTGCAGGTGCTGCCCGAGGCCTTCGACGGCAAGGCCGATGCGCACCGGCTGTTCGCGACGCTGCTGGCCGGGCTGCTGTTCTTCTTCCTGCTCGAGAAGGCCGAGATCTACCGCCACAGCCACCACCACGAAGGCGACGGCCACGCGCATGCCCACCACTTCGACGCCGAGCAGGCCGGCCGCGGCGGCTGGAGCGTGCTGCTCGGCGACAGCATCCACAACTTCTGCGACGGCATCATCATCGCCGCGGCGTTCCTGGCCAATCCGACCCTGGGCCTGGTGACCTCGCTGGCGATCGTCGCGCACGAAATACCGCAGGAGGTGGGCGACTACATCGTGCTGCTCAACGCCGGCTTCGGCCGCGCCCGGGCGCTGGTCTACAACGCGCTGTCGGGACTGGCCGCGGTGATCGGCGGCGTGCTCGGCTACTTCGTCGTCGGGCCGTGGCAGGAGTTGTTCCCCTACCTGCTGGTGGTGGCGTCGAGCAGCTTCGTCTACGTCGCCGTGGCCGATCTGCTGCCGCAGCTGCAGCGCCGCCTGCCGTGGCGCTCGACGCTGGCGCAGGTGGGCTGGATCGGCGTCGGGCTGGGCATTGTCGTGCTGGCGCGAACGCTGCTCGGCGACCATTGACGGCGCCGTGTGGTGCTCGCAGCCTCATGGGTCAACGAAGGGCCGCTCCCGAGTTGACTCACCCCCACGGGGGGCGCACGACGTAGGTCGTCGGCCTGGGGCGCGCTCAGGTGTAGGTGACCCAGTCCGCGTGCCCGGCGCTGTCCAGGTGCGGCAGCGTGTTGTACGTCAGCAGCGCGTGCCGCCTGGGCGTGAAGGCGAACTCGGTGACCGCGCTGTTGCGGATGCGCATGTTCAGTTCGATCGTCATCGCCGGGGCCAGGCCCAGCACCTGGCCCACCGCGGTCGCGATCGGCCCGCCGCTCGACACCAGCAGCACGTCGCCGGCGTGATGCTTGCGCACATGGTCGAGCGCGCCGGCCACGCCGGCGACGAAGTCGGCGTAGCTCGGCATCCCGACGGGCTGCACTGCGCCGGCCATCCATTGCGTCAGGCCGTCGCGCAGCAGGCGGAAGTGATGGCGGTACAGCTCGGGCGTTGCGGGCCATTGCAGCGGCCCGGCGTGCACGGTGGCGATCACCGCGGCGCTGTCGTACTCGTCCAGGCCGGGCCAGCACAGCGGCTCGGCGCGCGCGCCCAGGCCTTGGGCGATGGCGTCGTACGACTGCGCATGGCGCCGCAGCGTGCCGGTGATGACGGCGTCGAAGCGCCGCCCGCGGTCGCGCAGGTACTCGCCCAGCCGCAGGCACTGGCGACGTCCCAGGTCGCTGAGCTGGTCGTAGTCGGCCGCGCCGAACGAGGCCTGGCCGTGGCGTACCAGGTAGAGGGTTCCCATGCCCCCGATTGTCGCGGCGCGCGTCGGGGCGGCTTGTCGCCGGGGTGACCGCAGACGGGACCGCGGCGCTGCGCCGTGGCGCCGCCGCGCGCGGCGTGCGGTCAGGCCAGGAGAGTCGGAGCAAGGCCCTTGCCACCGCGCAACTCAGGCCGCCGCGTCCGGTCAGGCCAGGAGCGCCGACTACACTCGCGCCGCATGAATGTGCTGGCCATCGAATCGTCGTGCGACGAAACCGGCGTCGCGCTGGTCAGCGCCGACGCGACGGGAATCCCGCGCCTGCGCGCCGACGCGCTGCACAGCCAGGTGCAGATGCATGCGGCCTACGGTGGCGTGGTGCCCGAGCTGGCCTCGCGCGACCACATCCGCCGCGTGCTGCCGCTGACACGCGAGGTGCTGGCGCACTCGGGCTGCAGCCCGGCCGAGATCGACGTCGTGGCGTTCACGCGCGGCCCCGGGCTGGCCGGTGCGCTGCTGGTCGGCGCCGGCGTGGCCTGCGGGCTGGCCGCGGCGCTGGGCAAGCCCGCGCTCGGCGTGCACCACCTCGAGGGCCATCTGCTGTCGCCCTTCCTGGCCGAGGATGCGCCCGAGTTTCCGTTCGTCGCGCTGCTCGCCTCGGGCGGCCACACCCAGCTCATGCGCGTCGACGGCGTCGGCCGCTACGCGCTGCTCGGCGAGACGATCGACGACGCTGCCGGCGAGGCTTTCGACAAATCGGCCAAGCTGCTCGGTCTCGGCTACCCGGGCGGGCCGGCGCTGGCGCAGCTGGCCACGCAGGGCCGCGCCGATGCGTTCAGGCTGCCGCGCCCGCTGCTGCACAGCGGCGACCTCGACTTCTCGTTTGCCGGCCTCAAGACCGCCGTGCTGGTGCAGCACCGCAGGCTCGGCGCGCTGCCCGCGGCCGCGCAACGCGCCGACCTGGCGGCATCGACGCAGGCCGCGATCGTCGAGGTGCTGGTCAGGAAGTCATTGCAGGCGATCGAGGCCACCGGGCTGCAGCGCCTGGTGGTCTCGGGCGGGGTCAGCGCCAACGCCGAGCTGCGCCGCCAGCTCGACCACGCCGCGGCGCAGCGCGGGCTGCGCGTGCACTACCCGGCACCCGAGCTGTGCTCCGACAACGGCGCGATGATCGCGCTGGCCGCGGCGATGCGGCTGCAGGCCGGCGTGGCCCACGCCTCGACGCGCTACGCGTTCGACGTGCGGCCGCGCTGGCCGCTGGCGCAGCTCG
>JBBIPS010000413.1:0-2786 GCA_037442725.1 Burkholderiales bacterium
GAAGGTCCGGTCGTCTCGGAAGTCGATGTGCAGACGCCTGCCGGCCTGGTCGTCACGTCGGTCATCACCACGCGCTCGGTCAAGGAGCTGGGCCTGGTGGTGGGCAAGGAAGTCGTGGCCCTGGTCAAATCGACCGAGGTCTCGATCGCCACGCTCTGAGCACCCGGACCCCGGCCATGCCGCCAACCTACCGCCCGCCGCGCCTGCTGATCGTCCCCGGTCTGCGTGACAGCGGCCCCCCGCATTGGCAATCCTGGCTGCAGCAGCAATACCGCGATGCGCGGCGCGTCGTCCAGCGCGACTTCAGCGCGCCCGATCTGCCGCGCTGGACCGAGCGCATCGGGCTCACGCTGGAGGATGCCGGTGCCGGCGAGTGGATTGCCGTGGCGCACAGCTTTGGCTGCCTGGCGCTGGCCCGCCATCTGGCCGACCACCCCGATTCGCCGATACGCCAGGCGCTTTTCGTTGCGCCCGCCGAGCCCGACCGCTTCGGCCTGGCCGAGGCCCTGCCACATCGGCGCCTGCCCGTGCCGAGCCGCCTGATCGCCAGCAGCAACGACCCCTGGATGAGCAGCGCCAGTGCGCTGCGCTGGGCCACACGCTGGGGCTCACCCACTGCCGGCAGTTCGAGTGCGTGATGCGCTCCTCCACCTACGTCGAGGAGATCGATGTCACCGAGCTGGAGGCACTGCGCCGGCAGCTCAACGCGCAGTGGGGCGCCGAGCGCGGCAAGCTGACCGTGCTGCCGCTGCTGGCGCGTGCGATGGTGGTCGCGCTGCGGCGTTTCCCGCAGATCAACGCGCGCTTCGACGACGAGGCCGGTGTCGTCACGCGCTTCGGCGCTGTGCACCTGGGCATCGCCGCGCAGACCGAGTCCGGGTTGATGGTGCCGGTGGTCCGCCACGCCGAGTCACTCGACCCGTGGGCGTGTGCAACCGAGATCGCGCGCCTGGCCGAGGCCGCGCGCAGCGGCAAGGCGCTGCGCGACGAGCTGTCGGGGTCGACCATCACGATCACCAGCCTGGGCGCCCTCGGCGGCATCGTCTCGACGCCGGTGATCAACTCGCCCGAGGTCGCGATCGTCGGCGTCAACCGCATGGTCGAGCGGCCCACCTACCGCGGCGGCGCGCTGGTGCCGCGGCTGATGATGAACCTGTCGTCGTCGTTCGACCACCGCGTCGTCGACGGCATGCACGCGGCCGAGTTCGTGCAGGCGCTGCGCGCGCTGCTCGAGTGTCCGGCCACGCTGTTCGTGGAGTAGGCGATGCAGACCCTTTCGACGACGCTGCTGGTCATCGGCGGCGGCCCCGGCGGCTACGTCGCGGCGATCCGCGCCGGCCAGCTCGGCATCGCCACGACGCTGGTCGAGGGTGCCGCGCTCGGCGGCACCTGCCTGAACATCGGCTGCATTCCGTCCAAGGCGCTGATCCATGCCGCCGAGGAGTTCGACAAGGTCAACCACTACGCCGGCGGCGCCGGTGCGGCGTCGCCGCTCGGCATCCAGGTGTCGTCGCCGCGGCTCGACCTGGCGCAGACCGTGCGCTGGAAGGACGGCATCGTCAAGCGGCTCACCGGCGGCGTGGCCGCGCTGCTGAAGAAGCAGCACGTGCAGGTGATTCAGGGCTGGGCACGCATCGTCGACGGCAAGACGGTGGAAGTGCAGCCCGGCGCCGGCGCTGCGCACGGTCCTGCCGGCGCGGCTTCGACGCCGCACGGCGGCGGCCCGCTGCGCATCCGTTGCGAGCACCTGCTGTTGGCCGCGGGCTCGGAGGCGGTGGCGCTGCCGATGCTGCCGTTCGGCGAGCGCGTCATCGGCTCGACCGAGGCGCTCTCGCCGACGGCGCTGCCGCGGCGGCTGGTCGTCGTCGGCGGTGGCTACATCGGCCTCGAGCTCGGCACTGCCTACCGCAAGCTGGGCAGCGAGGTCACCGTGGTCGAGGCGCTCGACCGCGTGCTGCCAAGCTACGACGAGGAACTCGTCAAGCCGGTGGTCGCCGCGCTGCGCCGGATCGGCGTGCAACTGCAGCTCGGCTGCAGCGTGCAGGGGTTGAACGCGGCCGGCGACGCGCTGCGCGTGCGCGATGCCGCGGGCAAGGAATCCGAACTTGCCGCCGATCAGGTGCTGGTGGCGGTCGGCCGCCGGCCGCGCACCGAGGGCTGGGGACTGGAGACGCTGCAGCTCGACATGAACGGCCGCACCGTGCGCGTCGACGACCAGTGCCGCACCTCGATGCGCAACGTCTGGGCCATCGGCGACCTCACCGGCGAGCCGATGCTCGCGCACCGCGCGATGGCGCAGGGCGAGACGGTGGCCGAGATCATTGCCGGCGGCCGCCAGCACTTCGCGCCGGCGGCGATCCCCGCGGTGTGCTTCACCGACCCCGAGATCGTGGTTGCCGGCCACACGCCGCAGGGCGCCGAAGCCGCGGGGCTCGATGCCATCAGCGCGCACTTCCCGTTCGCCGCCAACGGCCGCGCGATGACGCTCGAGTCGGGCGACGGCTTCGTGCGCGTCGTGGCGCGGCGCGACAACCACCTGATCATCGGCTGGCAGGCGGTGGGCCGCGGCGTGTCGGAGCTGGCCGCGTCGTTCTCGCAGTCGATCGAGATGGGCGCGCAGCTCGAGGACACGGCCGGCACCATCCACGCCCATCCGACCTTGGGCGAGGCGGTGCAGGAGGCGGCGCTGCGCGCGCTCGGGCACGCGTTGCACGTCTGAAAAACCCGGTACCCGGTCTTTACGTGTATCTGGGGTGAGGGCGCGCCGGGACTGGTTGAGACAGGTT
>JBBIPS010000414.1:0-2777 GCA_037442725.1 Burkholderiales bacterium
CGTCAGCCTGTTCATGGACCCGGTGCCCGAGGCGATGGCGCTGGCGCGTGCCGCCGGGGCCGACCGCGTCGAGCTCTACACCGAGGCCTATGCCAGCGCGCACGGCACGCCGCGCCAGGCCGAGGTGCTGGCGCGCTACACGGCCGCTGCGTCGGCCGCGCTCGCAGCCGGGCTCGAGGTCAACGCCGGCCATGACCTGAACCGCGCCAACCTGACCGACTTCCTGCGTGCGGTGCCTGGCGTGGTGGAGGTCTCGATCGGCCACGCGCTCGTCGCCGACGCGCTCGAGCTCGGCCTGACCGAGACGGTACGCGACTATCAGCGCTGCATCCAGCGCGGCTGTTCTGCGGCCGCCGCTGCGCTGCCGACGCCGTCGTCCGCCGCAGCCTCTACGGCGTCGGCGCATGTCGGGAACACTCGTCCGGACCACGCGAAATGATCCACGGCATAGGCGCCGACGTGTGCGATATCCGCCGCATCCGCGCCGCGCTGGCGCGGCGCGGCGATCGCTTTGCCGAGAAGGTGCTCGGAGCGCGCGAGCTCGAGGTCTTCCGCGCGCGGCGCGCGCGCGCCGAGACGCGCGGCGTGGCCTACCTCGCCACGCGCTTCTCGGCCAAGGAGGCGTTCGCCAAGGCCATCGGCCTCGGCCTGCGTTGGCCGATGACCTGGCGCGCCTGCGAGGTCCTCAACGCGCCCGGCGGCAAGCCCGAGATCACGCTGCACGCCGAGCTCGCCGACTGGTTCGCGCGCCGCCGCCTGCGCGCCACGGTCAGCGTCAGCGACGAGGCCGATTGCGCCGTTGCTTTCGTGGTGGTGGAACAGAACGAGCCGACGGAGCCGACCCGATGAACCCGACACTGCTCGACCAGGCGCCCGTGGTGCTCGACATCGCCGGCATCACGCTGACGCGCCACGACCGACGACGGCTGCGCCATCCCTGCACCGGCGGACTGATCCTGTTCGCACGCAACTGGCGCGACCGCACCCAGCTCACAGAACTGACGGCCGAGATCAAGTCGATACGTCCCGACGTGCTGATCTGCGTCGACCACGAGGGCGGCCGGGTGCAGCGCTTCCGCAGCGACGGCTTCACCGCGCTGCCGCCGATGCGCGTGCTCGGCGAGCAATGGATGGACGATCCGCTCGGCGCCACCGATGCCGCCACTGCCACCGGTTATGTGATCGGCTCCGAGTTGCGCACCTGCGGCATCGATCTCAGCTTCACGCCGGTGCTCGACCTCGACCACGGCGGCAGCAGCGTGATCGGCGACCGTGCTTTCCATCGCGACGCGCGCGTCGTCACGCTGCTGGCCAAGAGCCTGATGCACGGCCTGCTGCGTGCCGGGATGGCTCACTGCGGCAAGCACTTCCCCGGACATGGCTTCGTGCGTGCCGACAGCCACGTCGACGTTCCGGTCGACGAGCGGGCGCTCGCGACCATCCTTGCCGACGATGCCAGGCCCTACGAGTGGCTGTCGACGAGCCTGGCCGGCGTGATGCCGGCGCACGTCGTCTACCCGAAGGTCGATCACCGGCCGGCAGGATTCTCGCAGCGCTGGCTGAAGGACATCCTGCGCGGCCAGCTCGCGTTCGGCGGCGCGGTCTTCAGCGACGACCTGAGCATGGCCGGCGCGCGCAGCCTCGATGGGCGCGACATCGGCTACACCGACGCCGCCGTGCTGGCGCTGGCCGCCGGCTGCGACATGGTGCTGCTGTGCAACCAGTCGGCCGACGGCGGCGCGGCGCTCGACGGTCTGCTCGACGGCCTGCTGCGGCGGCACGAGCAGGGACACTGGCAGCCCGACCCCGACGCCGATGCGCGCCGGCTCGCGCTGCTGCCGCAGACGCCGCCGCTGCCCTGGGACGAACTGATGCACCAGGGCGCCTACCAACACGCTCTGGAGCGACTGCCCTGATCGGCCGCCCTGGGTGACTGCCGCGCGCAGCGGTGCACGCGGCAGTATTCCCGCGCGTGTGCGCAGCCGACCCGCCCGGGCGCGGTCTTTCACTGCGGCGCGGTCGACACCTCCGATGCCGCGCCTGCGGGGGCGGCGTCGAATGGGAGTTTCATCTGCGACAAGTCCTTGCGTGTCTCGACCAGCACCAGCGGACCCGACTCGAGTTGCGGCGCCGGCTTGCGCACGCGCGGCACGCGCACCGGCGGCGGCTCGCTGGCCAGCGCTTGCTGCGCGGCGCGGATCTTGTCCGCGTCCGAGCTGATCCACTGCAGCCCCGAACCTTCGGCAATGCGCCGCAGTTCGTCCAGCGGCAGCACGTAGGGCTCAACGGTCGCCGCGCTTGCCTCGACGGGCGCAAGGGTTTCGAGCGCCGCCGGCAGCGACGCCAGGTCGGCTTCGGCCATCTGCGGAGTCGGGGCGGAGGGCGGTAGATGCGGCACCGTCTCCCCCCCCACCTCGGCGGCGCCTGCAGCGCCGGTGGTTTCGACGGTCGTGGGCTCAAGCGCGGCCTCGGCGCCGCTGCCGACGTCGGCCCCACGTGCCTCGCGACGATAGCGATCGCGCCCGCGGCCATGACGGCGACCGCCCTCGACGGCCTCGGCGCCGGATACGCCGCTCGCATCGGCAGGGTTGCCGGCGGCGCCGGCTGCCGATTCGCTCGCGATGGCCGCAGTGTCGCGGGGGGCGCGCATCGACGCAGCGTCGTCCTGCGCATCGGCATGGGCATCCTCGACGCGGAGCATGTCGAGCTGGACGCGATGACCGGACACGGCGGATTCTTTAAGGCCGAGGGCATCGGGCAGAAGATCATGTCCGCGG
>JBBIPS010000415.1:0-2773 GCA_037442725.1 Burkholderiales bacterium
CCCCCGCCGGCTCACCTCAGCCGGTCAGGTTGGCCAGCGTGAACAGCGCGACCAGCAGCATCCAAAGCACGACCGAGCGCCATACCAGTCCGACGACGCTGCGCAGATGCGCCATCTGCGGCACCATCCCGGCGGTCGACCCGTCGGCACCGGGCGTCCCGCCAGGGCCGCCGGCGAACGTACGCGAGCGCTCGGGCGTGATGCCTGGCGCGGCGTCGCCGCCCAATTGCACGCCGACGGCGCCGGCGGCCGAGGCCAGGATCACGCCTTCGTTGGTCTGACGCCACAGCGCGGCATCGCGGCGCCAGCTGTCGATGGCCTCCTCGAAGTTGCCGACGACGGCAAAGCCGAATGCCGTCAGGCGCGCCGGCACATGGTCGATCAGCGTGAACATGCGCTGCGAGACCGCCAGCAGTCGCGCGTTGGCGGGCACGCCCAGCGCCTTGCTCGGAAAGCTCCAGTAACGGCTGGCGAACTCGGACATGCGATAGAGCACCGCGCCGAGCGGGCCGAGCCCCACCGACGACAGCAGGACGAAGCAGAAGAACACGCCGAACACATGACGGTGTGCGGCCAGCAGCGCATGCTCGATGATGTGGCGCATCAGCTCGGTGCGAGGCAACTCGCTGGCATCGACGTGGCGCCATTGCGCCAGCAGGCCACGCGCAGCGGGTTCGTCGCCACGCTCGAGCGCATCGCGGATATCGGTGAAGTAGTGGCTGAACTGGCGAAAGCCCAGCGACAGGTACAGCACCGCGACGTCCAGGCCCACCGCCAGCAGCAGGCTGTAGTGGTGCAGCGCGAGATAGAGGCCGGCGACGACCAGGCCGGGGGTCAGCACCGACACGCACCACACCACCCAGGCGTGGTGCGAACGGCCGGCGTCAAAGTTGCGGCCGGTCCAGCCGACCCATGAGACAAGAGCGTCGTGCACCCAGTTGTCGCGCGGCAGGGGCTTGAATTGCTCGATCACCAGCGCGAACAGAACGGCAAAGAAGCTCATCTCGTCGCATCATAGTGGCGCCCGAGGGCACCGCGTCACGGCCGCATCACGGGGCCAGAAAGCTGTACAAGTTGCGCAGCATCGCCGCCGTGGCGCCCCAGATGAAGCAGGGACGCAACTGCCCGTCGTCGCCGCTGGCTGGCGAGGGCATCGACAGGAACTGACGCTGCTGGCCGGCCATCTCGAAACGGTGCCGCTGATGGTGCGCCGGAGTCATCAGGAACTGCAGTGGCACCTCGAAGGCCTCGGCGACCTCGAGCCGGTCGAGAGTCAACCTGAAGCCGGGTCGCACCAGCGCCACCACCGGCGTGATGACATAGCCCGTCACCGTGGTGTAGCGCGGCAGGGCACCAATCACCTCGACGTGCCGGCGGTCGAGCCCGACCTCCTCCTCGGTCTCGCGCAACGCCGTGGCCACGGCATCGACGTCATGCGGTTCGCAGCGCCCGCCCGGGAAGCTGATCTGGCCGGCATGGTCGCGCAACTGGTCGCTGCGGCGCGTCAGCAGCACCTGCAGTCCGTCGTCGCGCATCACGAGTGGCAGCAGAACGGCAGCCGCCGTGGGCTCATCGGCGACGAATCGCCGGCCGTCACCGCTGATCTCGGGAACCCATGGCGGCGCGGTCTCGAAGCGCCGGCGCAGATGGTCGGGAGTCAGCACCGCCGGCGTCAGCGGCGGCAGATGGTCGTCGACGCCGACGACCGGGACGGTGTGCGGGTCGATGATGCGCGGCAATGTTGAGCTCATGCGCGCCAACCCATGCCGTCCAGCGTCCGCGCGGCAGCGCGCCGGCGCTGCGCAAGCCGACGGCAGCGCGCTCGGGTGTTCGGCCGAACTGGCGAGTGCATTCGAGGAGTCACGGCGTCGACGTCGGCGTCGCCGCGCGACGCCGGCGCTTCGTTCCGACCGGTGCCTGCAGCGCCGGATCGACCGACGATCAGGCCAGCTTTTCCTTGATGCGCGCCGACTTGCCGGAGCGTTCGCGCAGGTAGTACAGCTTGGCACGGCGCACGTCGCCGCGACGCTTGACTTCGATCGAAGCGATGAGCGGGCTGTAGAGCTGGAAGGTGCGTTCGACGCCTTCACCGCTGGAAATCTTGCGCACGATGAAGCTCGAATTCAGCCCGCGGTTGCGCCTGGCGATCACCACGCCTTCGTACGCCTGCACCCGCTTGCGCGTGCCTTCGACGACGTTGACGCTGACGATCACGGTGTCGCCGGGGGCAAAGACCGGAATGGTCCTGTCCAGGCGGGCCATCTCTTCCTGCTCGAGGGTGCGGATCAGGTCCACGAAGTTCTCCTGGCGATCATGCCGGCGGCAACGAAATGTGCCCGGTAGAGGATCGAAAACTGCAAATTATAACCCGAGCTCACGCAGCGTCTTCTCGTCGCGGGGCGTGAGCCGGCCGGCCGAGCGCGCGGCCGCGATCAACTCGGGCCGGCGCCGCGCCGTGAGTTCGAGCGAGCGGTCGCGCCGCCAGCGCGCTATCGCGGCGTGATCACCCGACAGCAGCACCGCCGGCACTGCCTGCGTGCCCCCGGGGATTTCGAGTCGCTCGGGCCGGCTGTACTGCGGGCAGTCGAGCAGGACATCCGAGAAGCTGTCCTGCTGATGCGACGCTTCGTTCAGCACGCCGGGCTGCAGCCGCGCGACGGCGTCGAGCAGTGCCAGCGCCGGCAGTTCGCCGCCCGAGAGCACGAAGTCGCCCAGGCTCAGCTCGAGCGTGACGTGGCGGTCGATGAAGCGCTGGTCGATAGGTTTTCACTAC
>JBBIPS010000416.1:0-2765 GCA_037442725.1 Burkholderiales bacterium
CTGCTGCTCGTGCGTGAGGTAGTGCGACGGTCGGCGCTGCGCCACCAGCAGCGACAACGCCTGCTTGAAGGCCAGCGCCTGCGCGGGCAGCGCGGCCGGCGCGGGCTGCGTCGCGGGCCCGGCGTCGAGCGCCGCCGCCGCATCGGCGAGCAGCCGGTTGACCTCGGCGAAGTCGCGCCCGTACCAGGCCCACAGCGCGTCGCCGACGCCGTTGACCTCGCCGAAGCCGCTCTGCGCCGACAGCGGCACGCTGTTGAGGTAGTCCAGCACGATGCCGCGCCGCCGCGGCAGCGTGTTCTCGCCGTCGAGGTAGCTGCGCAGCGCGGCCGAGGCCATCTGGCGCAGCTTGTCGGCGCCCGACTCGGTGCGGCCGCGCGGCGAGTGGCGGTACTTCTCGATCTGCGTGGCCAGCGTGCTGCCGCCGGCGGCGGCGTGCGATTCGTCGACGCGGCGCAGCAACTGGTCGAGCGCGGCCTTGCCGAAGCGGTCCCACTCGATGGCCGGGTTGTGCATCGGGTGCGGATCGAACAGTTCGCGGTTCTCGATGAACAGCAGCGCGGCGACGAGCAGCGGCGGCAGCGCCTCGAAGCGCTCGTACACGCGCTGCGGGTGGCGCACCGCGTACAAGGTCTGGCCGCGGCAGTCGCGCAGCTCGAGTCCGGCCTGCGTCTTTTCGTGATAGGCGGCGTTGAGGCCGTCGTCGCTGATCTCGATCATGCGCGGCGACATGCGCGCCTGCGCCGTGACGGCATAGCCCTGGCGCTGCAGCCGATCGATGAAGCCCGGCAGCGCGTGGTAGCCCAGGCGCTGGTCGTACGGACCGGCGCCGGGGAAGCGGATCGCGTCGCTCGGCCCGGGCCGCACCTGGAACGTCATGCGCCGTGCCAGGTCGGTGAGCCAGGCCGCCTGCCGGCGCGAGGTGCGCGCCTCGTCGACGATGAGCATGCCGAGCAGCACGGCGGCGGCGATCGACACGGCGAGCGCGACCCACCTGCCGCACCTGCGCCACGACAAGACGGACTTCGCGATCGACAAGGGCTCCCCGGAACCAGTGCAATGCCCACACCATACGCGATGTGAGCGGCAGGCGATGGCTGCGGCGCCGATGGTGACACTTCGGCACCCGGCGGCGGTACGGTGGCTGTCGCCACGGTGCCACATCGATCCCCGCCGTCGCCGCAGAATGCCGGCACCCGACGGAATCCGATGTTCGAAAGCGCCGCACCTGCCCGCTCACCCCCGACCGCGCCGCCGGCTGCGGGCCGGGTCAGTGGCCTGCTCGCGGCGTTGCCCGCCGGCGCGGGAGTACGGGTGTGGCGGCGTCTCGGCTCCGCTGGCCCTCGGCCAGGGTGCAGGGCTGACCGGGTCATGACGCGATCCGCAGCCGGTGCTGCCGACGCCGCGACCCTGGGGCGCACGCCGCAGCTGCTGGCGGTCGACTGGGGTACCTCGACGCTGCGCGGCGCGCTGCTCGATGGCGACGGCGCGGTGCTGGCCGAGCACGCCGCGCCGCGCGGCCTGCTCGGCATTCCGGCCGGCGGCTGGGCCGGGGTGTTCGACGCCGAGTTCGGCGCCTGGCGGGCACGCTGGCCCGGCCTGCGCTGCCTGATGGCCGGCATGGTCGGATCGCGCCAGGGCTGGGCCGAGGCGCCGTATTGCGCGTGCCCGGCCAGCCTGGCCGATCTGGCGCAGCGGTTGCGCTGGGTGCAGCCCGGCCGCATCGCGATCGTGCCGGGGCTCAGCGTGCGCGCGCCCGCCGACGCACCGGACGCCGCGCCGGCGGCTCGCGTCACCGTTCCCGACGTGATGCGCGGCGAGGAGACGCAGGTCTTCGGTGCGCTGCAACTGCTGGGACTGCGTGATGCCACGCTGGTGCTGCCCGGCTCGCACAGCAAGTGGGTGCGGGTGCGCAGCGGGCGCATCGTCGACTTCACGACGCACCTGACCGGCGAGTGCTACGCGCTGCTGCGCCAGCACTCGATCCTGGCGCGCACGCTGCCCGCTGCCGACGGCGTGCTGGTGCCGACCGCCTTCGACGCCGGCGTGGCGCGAGCGCGCCAACCGGGCGGCCTGCTGCACCACCTGTTCGGCGTGCGCACGCTGGCGCTGTTCGACCTGCAGCCGGGGGCGGACGGGGCCCGCCGTGCGCGCATCGATACCGCTGCCACCGGAGCGCAGGCCGCCGCGCTGGCCAGCTACCTGTCGGGCCTGGTGATCGGCGAAGAGCTGCGCGCCATCGACGCGGCCCCGTGCGCAGTGGCGCCGGCGCCGGACGTTCCGGTAGTCGTCGTCGGCGCGCCGGCCTTGTGCGCACGCTACCGGCGCGCGCTCGCGGTGCACGGCGTCGCGGCGCGCGAAGTCGGCGCACAAGCCACCTGGCGTGGCCTGGCGGCGCTGTTCTGCACGATGGCGGCATGAACGCAGCGGACCACCTCGGGCACGACACCGCCCCGGGTGCGGTGCCGCGCAGTGCCTTGGGGCCGGCATGACCGACTTCGATGACGACGCCGCGAGGCTGCTGACGCGCGCACTCGAGAGGCTGCCGCTGGTGGCGATCCTGCGCGGCCTGACTCCGGCCGAAGCCGTGCCGGTCGGCCGCGCGCTGGTCGACGCCGGCTGGTCGCTGATCGAGGTGCCGCTGAATTCGCCGCAGCCGCTGGCCAGCATCGCCGCGCTGGCGCAGGCGTGTCCGCAGGCGGTGGTCGGCGCCGGCACGGTGCTCGACGCCGCGTCGGTGCGCGCGGTGCACGCCGCGGGCGGCCGGC
>JBBIPS010000417.1:0-2762 GCA_037442725.1 Burkholderiales bacterium
GTGCAGGTCGTACTCGTCGAGCACCGCGCCGCGCAGGTGGGGCAGCGCCAGACGCTCGAACGGGTTGAGCGCGAGCGCGGCCGCGTCCGGCGGGCGGCGGAACTGGACGTCGAAGAACTCGATGCTGTGGTTCGCTTGCGCGGTCTTCGATGCGGTCATGTCGGCCTGGCTTGCGCTGGCGCGCGTGCGTCGGGGCGCCGCGCCGGCGCTCAGCCGAGCCCGCCGGCGCGGCGCAGACGCGCACGCAGGTCATCGATCTCGTCGTGCAGGTCGGCCACCAGCGCGGCCAGCTCGGGCACGGCGTCGAAGTCGCGCTCGACCTGGCGCATGCGGCGCACGCGGTGGAGCACCGGCGCCGCGAAACGCCAGTCGGCCGGGTTCGGGCCCGGTGGCTGCGGCAACACCAGCAGCTCCTCTTCGACGCAGCGCTGCACCCACTGCGGCGTGACGGCAGCAGCACGGCACAACTCGTCGAGCGTGAGCAGCGCATCGTCGAGCGCAGCGGTGATCAGGTCAGCGGCAGGCACGGTGTCAGACTCCCTGTGCGGTGCGGTCGGCGCGGGCGTCGAAGGCCAGTTCGCGCGCCATGGTTTCGTACAGCGCCTTGGCCTGCGGCGTGTCGGCCGGTGGCAGCACGACGCGCACCGTCAGCTCCAGATCGCCCGCCGGATCGCCGGGCACGCCACGGCCGCGCACCGTGAGCTGGCGGCCGCTTTGCGCTCCGGCGGGGATGCGCACCTTGAGCACGCCGGCGTCAGGCAGCGTCACCGGCACCACCGCGCCGAGCGCGGCCTCCCACGGCGCGACGGGCAGGTCGGCCAGCAGGTTGCGACCGTCGATGCGAAAGCGCGCGTGCGGCTTGAAATGCACCTCGAGGAACAGGTCGCCCGCCGGCGCACCGCCGTGCCCCGGCGCGCCCTGCCCGGCCAGCCGGATCAGCTGGCCCTCGCGCACGCCGCGCGGGATGCGCACGTCGAGCGTGCGGCTGGCCAGCACGACGTGGCCCTGGGCATCGAGCTGCGGCATGCGCAGCGTGATCTGGCGCGTCGCGCCGCGCCAGGCGTCCTCGAGATCGAGCATGATGCGGGCGTGGTGGTCCTCGCCGCGGGCGTGGAATGCCGCCCGCGCGCCGGGCGCGCCGGCGCGCCCACGCGGCGCGGCGCCCATGCGGCCGAACAACTCGGCGAAGAAGTCGCTGTAGTCGGCCGCCTCGCCGGCGCTGAACCCGGCTCCCGCGTGCTCGAAACCGGCGTCCCAGTCGGGCGGTGGACGGAACTCCTCGCCGCCGTGGCGGCCCTGGCCGATCGCGTCGTAGGCGGCGCGTCGCTCGGGATCGGAGAGCACCGCGTTGGCCTCGTTGATCTCCTTCATCCGGGCTTCGGCGTTGGGCTCCTTGCTGACGTCGGGGTGGAACCTGCGCGCGCGCTGACGGTAGGCCTTGCGGATCTGCTCGACGGTGGCGTCGCGCGGCACACCGAGTACCTCGTAGTAGTCCTTGAATTCCACGGTGTAAGGCGCTCCTCGTGGCTGAGATGCGGTCGCAGGTGGCCCAATTCAAGGGCCTTGAAAGCCCGCTGCGGCAGCCCCAGCTTGGTCCTTGTCCGGACCGCGCGATGCGTCGGTGTCCGGTGCCGATCGACCCGTAGCGACTGGAGGATTGAACCATGTATCGAACCCTGTTCCCACGCGACCTGTTCGCCGAAATGGACCGTCTGCAACGCGAGTTGCTGCAGGGCGAACCGTCCCCCAACATCCGCGGCCTGGGCCGCGGCGGCTATCCGGCGCTCAACGTCGGCGGTACGCCGAACTCGGTCGAGGTCTATGCCTTCGCGCCGGGGGTCGATCCGGCCGCAATCGAGCTTGATCTCGATCGCGGCGTGCTGACCATCGCCGGCGAGCGGGCGGCCAGTCTGCCCGCGGGCGACGACAAGTCGACGCTGCACACCAACGAGCGCTTCGCGGGGAGCTTCCGTCGTGTCGTGAGCCTGCCCGACGACATCGACCCGAACGCGGTCAGCGCGACCTGCAAGGACGGCGTGCTGCACGTCAGCATCAAGCGCCTCGCGTCGGCCCAGCCGCGCCGCATCGAAGTGCAATGAACCACGCAAGGAGAGAAGCGATGAACACCGCAGTGACGCAACGTGAAGCCCCTGTCGCGCGTGCCGAGCCGGCACTGCTGCCGCCGGTCGACGTGATCGAGGACGCCACCGGAATCACGCTGTACGCCGACGTTCCCGGCGCGCCCAGGGATCGCCTGAACCTGCGCGTCGAAGCCGACACGCTGACGATCGAGGCCGAGATGGTGCTGGCGGTGCCCGAGGACATGGCCGCCAGCCATGCCGAAGTGCAGCTCGCGCGCTACCGCCGCGTCTTCACACTCAGCAAGGAGCTTGACGCCGACAAGGTCGCCGCCGAGCTGAGCCAGGGTGTGCTGCGCGTGCGCATCCCGAAGGCGGAGCACGCGCAGCCGCGCCGTATCCAGGTGCAGGTGAGCTGAGCCGCCGGACGCCGGGACGCCCGGCGGGCCGGGTTCGACCCGCCGGTGCGGCAGACGGGCCTCAAGCCGTCGACCCGCCGCCAGGGTGTCTCAGAGAGTCTTGTGCGTGCCGTCGCACAACGGCTTGCTGGCGCTGGCATTGCAGCCGCAGAAGTAGACCGTCGTCGACTCGGCGGCGGTGTACTTCTGCGGCACGAACGGGCCGCCCTTGTGCGAGCCGTCGCAGAAGGGCTGGGTCTTGCTGTTGCCGCAGGCGCACCAGTAG
>JBBIPS010000418.1:0-2760 GCA_037442725.1 Burkholderiales bacterium
GCCGGTGCGGCGGCTGCTCGAACAGGTCGCGCCGGGCGGCCCGCGATCGCCCTGATCGCACCCGGGCCGCTCGCCACGGGCGCGCGACGGGGCCGGTCAAGCGCTGTGGATGACGCCCTTGGTGCGCAGGAACTCGTCCACCAGTTGCAGCCGCAGCGCGGGCGCGTCGAGCGCCATCAACCTCTGCTTGGCGGCCAGCGGGATCGGCAGCAGTTCGCACCAGCGGTTGGCGACCCAGCCGGCGTCGTCGAGATCGAACGGCTCGGCAAAGGGCCGGTGCCCCTGACCCTGCAGCGATTCGATCGCCCTGGCCAGTGCCGCGCGCGTCGGCACCAGCTCGGGCGGCACGGCGGCGGGCTCGTCGACGGCCAGCAGCTCGGCATCGGCCAGCCACAGGCCGTCGCCGCGCTGCGTCGGCGCGTCCAGCGCGAAGCGCTCGGCGCCGATGCAGCGCACATGCAGGATGCCTGGCTGCTCGGCGTCGACCTGCTGCAGGTGCGCCAGCACGCCGATCGGCTCGAGGCGCACCGCGTCGGTCCCGCCCTGGCGCGAGGCCGCTCGCAGTTCCGAACCCTGCGCCAGGCAGACGACGCCGAACGGCGACTGCGCGCGCAGGCACTGCGACACCAGGTCGAGGTAGCGCGCCTCGAAGACACGCAGATGCAGCAACCCGCCCGGGAACAGCACCGTCTGCAGCGCGAACAGCGGCAGGCCCGCCAAGGCCGCGCCGCTCATTCGATCGCATCCAGTTCGCGGTGTCGCACCAGCGTGGCGCCGTGGTCGGCAAAACGCCTGGCCAGCTGCTCGGCGATGTAGACCGAACGATGCTGGCCGCCGGTGCAGCCGACCGCCACCGTGACGTAGGCCCGCTGGTCGGTGGCCAGTGCCGGCAGCCAGCGGCGCAGGAACGACTCGATCTGCCCCAGCAGCTCGGCGGACTCGGGCTGCTCGGCAATGAAGCGCTCGACGGGCTCGTCGCGGCCCGACAGCGAACGCAGCTCGCGCACATAGTACGGATTGGGCAGCATGCGCACGTCGAACACATAGTCGGCATCGAGCGGCACGCCGTACTTGAACGCGAACGATTCGAACACCAGTGTGAGCCCGTCGTGCGGCACCGCGACCAGGTTGCGCACCTGCGCGCGCAGCCCGGCCGGGCGCAGCGTGCTGGTGTCGATCACGGTGGAGACCTCGCGCAGCTCGGCCAGCAGCAGGCGTTCGAGCTCGATCGCTTCGATCAGCGCGTGTTGCGGCGTCTCGTGCTGCTGCCCGGGCTGGCTCAGCGGATGCGGCCGGCGCGTCTCGGAGAAGCGCCGCACCAGCGTGTCGGTGCTGGCGTCGAGGAACAGCGGCCGCACCGCCACACCCTGGCTGCGCAGTTCGGCGATCAGCGGCACCAGCTCCGGCAACGAGCGCGCGGTGCGCACGTCCACCGCGATCGCCACGCGCTCGGTGTAGCGCGGATTCTCCAGCCGCGTGTAGGCGCGCAGCAGCTCGGGCGGCAGGTTGTCGACGCAGAAGTAGCCGGCATCCTCGAGCGCGTGCAGCGCCACCGACTTGCCCGACCCCGAGATGCCCGAGATCAACACCAACTCGCGCGCCGATGCAGCGCCACTGCCGCTGCCGGTGTCGACGTCTGCGGTAGGGCCCATGCTCGGCGGCTCAGTGGTTGCTGCGACGCGCCGACGCGGTCCGCGAGCCTGGCGCGGTCGTTCCTGCCGGCGTGCGCGCATCCTGCAGCATCGCCTGCGCATGCGCAAGGCTGGTGTCGGCCAGGCGCTCGCCGCCGAGCATGCGCGCCACCTCGGCGGTGCGCGCCGCGCCCGCCACCGGCTGCACGTCGCTGGCCGGGGCGTGGCCGCGCGACTGCTTGCTCACCAGGTAGTGGTGATCGGCGCAGGCGGCCACCTGCGCCAGGTGCGTGACGGCCAGCACCTGGCGTTCGCGGCCGAGCTGCTGCATCAGCGCACCGACGCTGTCGCCGACCGCACCGCCGATGCCCGCGTCGACCTCGTCGAAGATGAGGGTGGCCGCACCGGCGCTGGCGCGCACCGTCGTCACCGCGATCGCCAGCGCCAGGCGCGACAGCTCGCCACCCGAGGCCACCTTCGCCAGCGGCCTGGGCGTGCTGCCGGCGTGGCCGGCGACGAGGAATTCGACGCCCTCGAGGCCGTGCGACTGCGGCACCTCCAGCGGCAGCAACGCGACCTCGAAGCGGCCGCCCGCCATGCCGAGCGTCTGCATCGCCGCGCTGACCGCAGCGGCCAGCGGCGCCGCCGCCTGCCGGCGCGCCGCACCGATGCGCCGCGCTTCGTCGAGGTAGCTCTGCTCGCAGCGCGCCAGCGCCTGCTCGAGCGCTGCGCTGTCGCCGGCGGCGTCGAGCGCCTGCAGCTCGCAGCGCCACTGCGCCAGCGCCGCCGGCAGCTCGGCCGGGGCGCGGCGATAGCGGCGCGCCAGGCTGATCCAGTCGGACATGCGCTGCTCGACCTCGGCCAGCCGCCCGGGATCGAGCTCGGCGTGGCCGAGATACGCGTTGAGCGAATGCGCTGCGTCCTGCAACTGCGCCAGCGCGCCCTGCAGCACCTCGACCGTCGGCGCCAGCCGCGCGTCGTGGCCGGCCACTGCGCGCAGCGCGGCGATGGCGCGGCTGGCCAGCGCCAGCGCGTTGCCGTCGGCGTCGGCGATGGCATCGAGCGCGCCGCGTGCCGCCTCGATCAAGGCCTGCGCATGTGCCAGCCTCTGCTGCTCGGCGCTCAACTC
>JBBIPS010000419.1:0-2746 GCA_037442725.1 Burkholderiales bacterium
GGGGCGTGCGGCGCGCGTACCGTCGTCGCGTTCGCGCCGGCCTGCTCGATCTGGCGCAGGCCGTCGCTGGCCAGCGCCAGCACCTCGACACCGTCGGCGCCGGTGCGCGTCGACAGCACCACCGCCTCGGCGCCCAGCGACTGGCGCACCCGCGCCAGCGCCTCGCGCGAAGTGCGGGCGGTAAAGCGTTTGACGTTCATGCCGTGCCTCCAATGATCGAGCCGATGCGGATCGAATGGGTCTCAGGAATCTCGCTGTGGCCGAGCACCTTGAGCCGCGGTGCGGCGCGCCGCAGCAGGCGCGCGACCTGGGCGCGGATCGGGTCCGGCACCAGCAGGCAGGCCGGCTGGCCCAGGTCCTCGGTGCGGCGCGCGGTCTCGGCGGCCTGGCGCGTCAGCGTGTCGGCCACGCCGGGGTCGAGCGCGATCACGTCGAGCTCGCGCTGCGCGCCGTAGATCTGCTGCACGATCACCGGCGCGAGGTGGATGCGGATGCGCTTGGCCAGTTCGGCCGGATCGGTGACGCTGCTGGCATGCTCGGCCAGGCACTCGACGATCGAGCGCATGTCGCGGATGTGCACGCCCTCTTCCAGCAGCAGCTGCAGGACCTTCTGCACGGTGGCGATGCCGACCATCTTGGGGATCACGTCTTCGATCAGTTTGGGAGCCAGGCCGGTGACGTGCTCGACGAGCTGCTGCGTCTCGACACGGCCCAGCAGCTTGGAGGCGTTCACCTGCATCAAGTGTGAAAGATGGGTGGCCACGACGGTCGAGCAATCAACCACCGTAAATCCATTCATTTGGGCCGGCTCGCGCTGGCGCTCCTCGACCCAGGTCGCCGGCAGGCCGAACGCCGGATCGGTGGTCTCGGTGCCGGGCAGCTTCAGGCTCGCGCCGCCCGGGTTGATCGCCAGCAGCAGGCCCGGGTAGGCCTCGCCCTCGCCGATCACCGCGCCGCGCAGCAGCACGCGATAGACGCTGGGCTTCAACTCGAGGTTGTCGCGGATGTGCACCGGCGGCGGCAGGAAGCCGACCTCCTGCGCGAACTTCTTGCGCACGCCCTTGATGCGGCCGAGCAGGTCCCCCGAGCGTGCCTTGTCGACCAGCGCGATCAGCCGGTAGCCGACCTCGAGGCCGAGCGTGTCGACCGGCAGCAGGTCGTCCCAGCTCGCCTCGGCGTTGGCCGCCGGCGCGGCGTCGCTCGACACCGCCGGCTTCAGGCTGGCCTGCCGCTGGCGCTCGGCCAGCCACCAGGCCAGCCAGCCGATGCCGCCGGCGACGAGCAGGAAGACGACGTTGGGCATGCCCGGGATCAGGCCGACCACGCCGACGATGCCCGAGGTGATGGCCAGCGCCTTCGGGCTGCTGAACACCTGCGCGCGCAACTGCGCGCCGATGTCCTGGCCCTTGCCGACGCGCGACACCACCATCGCCGCCGCCACCGAGATCAGCAGCGCCGGGATCTGCGCCACCAGCGCGTCGCCGACCGCCAGCAGGATGTACGAGTCGGCGGCATCGCCGGCCGACAACCCATGCTGCGCCATGCCGATGACGAAGCCGCCGATGATGTTGATGAACAGGATCAGGATGCCAGCGATGGCGTCGCCGCGAACGAACTTGCTCGCGCCATCCATCGAGCCGAAGAACTCGGCCTCTTCGCCGACCTCGGCGCGGCGGTGCTTGGCCTGTGCCTCGTCGATCAGCCCGGCGTTCAGGTCGGCGTCGATCGCCATCTGCTTGCCCGGCATCGCATCGAGGGTGAAGCGCGCGCCGACCTCGGCGATGCGCTCGGCGCCCTTAGTGACGACGATGAAGTTGATGACGACCAGGATCGCGAAGACGATCAGGCCGACGGCGAAGTTGCCGCCGATCAGGAAGTGGCCGAACGACTCGATCACCTTGCCCGCCGCGCCGGCACCGGTGTGGCCGTTCATCAGCACGACGCGGGTCGACGCGACGTTCAGCGACAACCGCAGCAGCGTCGTGATCAGCAGCATCGTCGGGAAGGCGGCGAAGTCGAGCGGGCGCACCATATGCGCGGCCACCAGCATCACCATCAGCGCCAGCGCGATGTTGAAGGTGAACAGCAGATCGAGCGCGAACGCCGGCAGCGGCAGCACCATCATCGCCAGCACCATGACGATGAACAGCGGCGCCATCAGCGCGCGCAGCACGCCGGCGCGCGGTCCGAGCAGCGCCTGGAGCTGGTTCAGCAGCGGCGTCATGCGTCAGCCTGCGCGGCGGCCCGGCCGGCGCGGGCGGCGTTCGGGTCGAGGTCGTCGGGCACCGGGATCGGCGGCAGGTCGGCCGGCATCGCGCCCTGCCCGGCCAGCGCCGCACGCAACTGGTAGACATGGGCCAGCACCTGCGCCACGGCCGAGAACAGCCGCGCCGGGATCTCCTGGTCGACCTCGGTGTGCGCGTACAGCGCGCGCGCCAGCGGCGGCGCCTGCAGCACCGGCACCTTGGCCTCGCGCGCCAGGTCGCGGATGCGCAGCGCCAGCAGGTCGGCGCCCTTGGCCACCACGCGCGGCGCGGCCATCTTCGCGTCGTCGTACTTCAGCGCCACCGCGTAGTGGGTCGGGTTCATCACGACCAGGTCGGCGCCCGGCACCGCGCGCAGCATGCGCCGGCGCGACATCTCGCGCATGCGCGCCTTGATCTTGCCCTTGACCTCGATGTTGCCCTCGGCGTCCTTGTATTCCTGCTTCATCTCCTGGTGGCTCATCTTCAGCCGCTTGGCCCAC
>JBBIPS010000420.1:0-2742 GCA_037442725.1 Burkholderiales bacterium
TGATGCTGGCGTCGTTCGTCCTGCTGGCTGCAGCCTACGTGCCGCGCAACGCGCTCAAGGCCCGGCTGCATCACCCGATGGTGCTCGGCGTCAAGGTGTGGGCGCTGGCGCACCTGCTGGCCAACCGCACGCTGGCCGACCTGCTGCTGTTCGGTGCCTTCCTGCTCTGGGCGTTGCTCGACTTCCGCGCCGCACGCCGGCGCGATCGCGCCGCTGCGGCGGGCGATGCGCCGGCCACGCGCGCCGGCACGGTGGCGACGCTGGCGGCCGGGGTCGTGGCCTGGGCGGGGTTCGCCTTCTGGGCCCATGGCGTGCTGATCGGCGTGCGGCCTTTCGGTTGATCCGGACGCGTCGATATGGAGATAGGACGAGGACACGATGGCGACCCGGCCCGAACCCCAGATTGCCCGTTACCAGCGTTGGCTGCGTGAGCGGCGCGGCCTGGCCTTCGACAGCTACGACGCGCTGTGGCGCTGGTCGGTGGACGATCTCGCCGGCTTCTGGGGCTCGATCTGGGACTGGTTCGACATCCAGTCGCCCACGCCCTACGACAGCGTGCTGGCGCACAAGGCGATGCCCGGCGCACGCTGGTTCGCCGGCGCGCAGGTGAACTACGCCCGGCAGGTGCTGCGCCACGTCGACGCGGCGCACGCCGCCGGACACCCGGCGATCGTGTTCGCCAACGAGGCGATGCTGGCGCGCGGCGAGCTCGTCGAGCTGGGCTGGCCAGAGTTGCGGCGCCAGGTCGCGACGCTGGCGCTGGCGCTGCGCGGCATGGGGGTGCAGCGCGGCGACCGCGTCTGCGCGCTGCTGCCCAACACGCCGCAGACGGCGCTGGCCTTCCTGGCCTGCGCCAGCCTGGGCGCGATCTGGTCGGTGTGCTCGCCCGACATGGGCCCGGTGGCGGTGCTCGATCGCTTCCGCCAGATCGAGCCCAGGGTGCTGATCGCCTGCGACGGCTACCGCTGGGGCGGCGTCGCGCACGACCGCCGGCCGCTGCTGCACGAGTTGCTCGCCGCGCTGCCGAGCGTGACCGACGTCGTGCTGTGGCGCAACCTCGACGCGGCGGCCGACGCGCAGGCACTGGCCGCACCGGCGCGGCGCGCGCACGACCTGGCGGCGCTGCTGGGCTCCGATGCGTCGGCGGCAGCCGAAGTCGCGGCGTTCCAGCCCGAGTGGCTGCCGTTCGACCACCCGCTGTGGATCGTCTATTCCAGCGGCACCACCGGCCGGCCCAAGGCCATCGTGCACGGCCATGGCGGCATCATGCTCGAGGCGCTCAAGCTCGGCACGCTGCACAACGACCTCGGGCCGTCGGTGCAGACCGGCGACCGCTTCCACTGGTACTCGAGCACCGGCTGGATCATGTGGAACTGCCAGGTCGGCGCGCTGCTCGGGGGCACCACGATCTGCCTGTTCGACGGCAATCCGGGCGGGCCACTCGGCGTCGCGGCGGACGGCACGCGCGCGGCGCCGGACTGGTCGACGCTGTGGCGTTTTGCCGCCGCCAGCCGGGTTACCTTCTTCGGCGCCGGCGCGGCGTTCTACGCCTCGTGCCTGAAGGCCGGCGTCGAGCCGATGGCGCTGGCGGATCGGCCGGCGCAGGGCGCGATCGACCCGCCGGCGCAGCGCGCGATCGACCCGCCGGCGCAGCGCACGATCGACCCGTCGGCGCAGCGCACGATCGACCCGTCGGCGCTGCGCGCGACCGATCTGTCGGCGCTGCGCGCCGTGGGCTCGACCGGGTCACCGCTGGCGGCCGAGTGCTATCGCTGGATCTGGCAGCATCTGCCCAAGGTCCACGGCCGCGACATCTGGCTCACCGCGATGAGCGGTGGCACCGATTTCGCCGGCGCCTTCATCGCCGGGCTGCCGACGCTGCCGGTGGTCGAGGGCGAGATGCAGTGCCGCTGCCTGGGCGCGGCGGTCGAGGCCTGGAGCGAGCCCGACGCCGCGGGCCGCGGCCGCTCGCTCGTCGATGAGGTCGGCGAGCTGGTGTGCCTCGAGCCGATGCCGTCGATGCCGCTGTACCTGTGGGGCGACGCCGACGGCAGCCGCCTGCGCGAGAGCTACTTCGACATGTACCCCGGCGGCGAAGGTCGGCCCGCGGTGTGGCGCCACGGCGACTGGATCCGCATCACGCCGCATCCCGAATCGGGCGCCAGCGGCGCGATCATCTACGGCCGCAGCGATGCCACCATCAACCGCCACGGCATCCGCATGGGAACGGCCGAGCTGTACCGCGCCGTCGAGGCGCTGCCCGAGGTGCTCGACAGTCTGGTGGTCGACCTCGAGTACCTGGGTCGGCCGAGCTGGATGCCGCTGTTCGTCGTGCTGCGCGACGGCGTGAGGCTCGACGCCGCGATGACGGCGCGCATCAAGGCGACGGTGCGCGCCGCGCTGTCACCGCGCCACGTCCCGGACGAAGTGTTCCGGGTGGCAGCGATCCCGCGCACGCTGTCGGGCAAGAAGATGGAGCTGCCGGTGAAGAAGCTGCTGCTGGGTGCCGCGCCCGAGGACGTGCTCAGGCGCGACGCGATGGCCAATGCCGACAGCGTCGACTGGTTCGTCGCGCTGGCGGCGCGGCGCCGCTGACCCGACCCGAACGGCGGGCTGCGCGCGAGTCTGCTGGCCCCCCGGGGGCATAAGCGCTAACTTAAAATGACTCATGCTGTTATGCTTCGAACCGCCACGAGGAAGGGGCGGTCATGGACGAGCCGTTTGAGACCGACGACGTCGAGG
>JBBIPS010000421.1:0-2738 GCA_037442725.1 Burkholderiales bacterium
CCAGCGCCTGCTCGACCGTCACCCGGCCCCTGCCGAATGGGTCTCCCGTTGTGCTGATCAAGAAGCCGTCATCGACGGCTGCGACGTGCCGGAAGACGAAGCCGTCCGGCGCACGCGGATCGACGCTCGCGGCGCGCTGCGAGCCGCGCATCGGGCGCGGCGCCAGCGGCTCGATCCGGGGCCCCGCGACTGAGGCATGCTCGGCTACCTGCTGCGCCGCCTGGCGCTGACCGTCCCGACCTTCATCGCGCTGATGTTCGTCACCTTCGTGGCGATCCGGCTCGTGCCGGGCGACCCGGTCGAGGTGCGTGTCGGCGAGCGCGGCATCAGCGCCGAGCGGCTGGCGATGTTCCGCCACGAGTTGGGGCTGGACCAGTCGGTCGGCAAGCAGTTCCTCGACTACGCCTGGCAGCTTCTGCATGGCGACTTCGGCACCTCGCTGGCCACCAACCAGAAGGTGCTGACCGAGTTCGCAACGCTGTTCCCGGCCACCATCGAGCTGGCGTTGGCCGGCATGCTGTTCGCGGTGCTGCTCGGCCTGCCGGCCGGCACCATTGCCGCGGCGCGGCGTGGCACGGTGTTCGACCAGACGCTGATGGGCCTGTCGGTCACCGGCTACTCGATGCCGATCTTCTGGTGGGGTCTGCTGCTGATCATGTTCGTCGCCGAACGCTGGGGGCTGACGCCGGTGTCGGGCCGCATCGACCTGATCAAGTATTACTTCGAGCCGGTCACTGGATTCATGGTCATCGACGCCTGGTTGTCGGGCCAGCCTGGCGCGGTCAGGGACGCGCTGCACCACCTGGTGCTGCCGGCGATCGTGCTCGGCACCATCCCGCTGGCGGTCGTCGCGCGCATGACGCGCTCGGCGATGCTCGAGGTGCTGGGCGAGGACTATGTGCGCACCGCGCGCGCCAAGGGGCTGCCGGCGTGGCGCGTCGTCGGCCTGCACGCGCTGCGCAACGCGCTGATTCCGGTGGTGACGATCATCGGCCTGCAGGTCGGCACGCTGATGGCGGGCGCGGTGCTGACCGAGACCATCTTCTCGTGGCCGGGCGTGGGCAAGTGGCTGATCGAGTCGATCGGCCGCCGCGACTACCCGGCGCTGCAGGGCGGCGTGATGCTGATCTCGTCGATCGTGATCGGGCTGAACCTGCTGGTCGACCTGACCTACGGCCTGATCAACCCGCGCATCCGCCATGGCTGACGTCGGCGGCGGGGCCAGCGCAGTGATCGCCGGCGATCCGATCGGCCCGCCTGCGCCCACGCCGCTGCGCGCGTTCTGGCACGCCTTCGGCGAGAACCGCGGCGCGCTCGGCGGCCTGGCCGTGCTGCTGTTGATCGTGCTGCTGGCGATCACTGCCGACTGGATCGCACCGTACTCGCCGACCGAGCAGTTCCGCGACGCAGTGCGCGCCGCGCCGGTGTGGGCCGAAGGCGGCTCGGCGCGCTTCACCCTCGGCACCGACAGCCTCGGGCGCGACATGGCGACACGGCTGATCCACGGCGCGCGCATCTCGCTGTTCATCGGCCTGGCCGTGATGGGGGTGTCGTTCGTCATCGGCGTCGCGCTCGGGCTGGCCTGCGTCGCGTTCAAGGGGCCGATCGGCAACGCGGTGGACGTGGCGATCACGCGCGCGATGGACCTCATCATGGCCGTGCCCAGCCTGGTGCTGGCGATCCTGGTGGTGGCGGTGCTGGGGCCGAGCCTCGCGAACACCATCGTCGCGGTGACCATCGTCTACCTGCCGCGCTACGTGCGCCTCGTGCGCGCTTCGGCGCTGGCCGAGCTGGGCAAGGACTACGTCACCGCGGCGCGCGTGGCCGGCGTCGGCCCGCTGCGGCTGATCGTCGCCACCGTGCTGCCCAACTGCCTGTCGCCGCTGATCGTGCAGGCCGCGCTCGGCGTCTCGGACGCGATCCTCGAAGCCGCAGCGCTGGGCTTCCTGGGGCTGGGCGCGCAGCCACCGATCGCCGAGTGGGGGACGATGCTGGCCGACGCGCGCGAGTTCATCCGCTCCGACCCCTGGCTGGTGACGCTGCCGGGCCTGGCGATCCTGGTGACGGTGGTATCGATCAACCTGGCCGGCGACGGACTGCGCGACGCGCTCGACCCGAAGATGAGACGGTCGTGACCCCGCCCCTGCTCGACATCCGCGGCCTGACGGTGCGCTTCGCCACGCGCGGCGGCGCGTTCACCGCCGTCGACGGCATCGATCTGCAGGTCGAGCCCGACGAGGTGCTGGCGATCGTCGGCGAGTCGGGGTCGGGCAAGTCGGTGGCGATGCTGGCGATCATGGGCCTGCTGCCGTGGACCGCCAGCGTCAGCGCCGAGCGGCTGGCCTTCGACGGCCGGGACCTGCGGCAGCTGACGTCCGGACAGCGCAGGCGGCTGATCGGCCGCGACATCGCGATGGTGTTCCAGGAGCCGATGTCGTCGCTGAACCCGTGCTTCAGCGTCGGCTGGCAGGTCGGCGAGGCGCTGGCGACGCACCTCGGCCTCGATCGCGCGGCGCGCCGCCGGCGTGTCATCGAGCTGCTCGAGCAGGTCGGCATCCCCGACGCGGCGCGCCGCGCGCGCGCCTTTCCGCACCAGCTCTCGGGCGGCATGCGCCAGCGCGTGATGATCGCGATGGCGCTGGCCTGCCGGCCGCGCCTGCTCATCGCCGACGAGCCCACCACCGCGCTGGACGTGACGATCCAGGCGCAGATCCTCGAGCTGCTGCTGTCGCTGCGGC
>JBBIPS010000422.1:0-2730 GCA_037442725.1 Burkholderiales bacterium
ATCAGCCGGGTGCCGAACTCCATCACCACGATGCGGTCGGTCAGGTTCATCACAAAGTCCATGTCGTGTTCCACCAGCAGCAGGCTCAGGCCTTCGGCTTTGAGCTGGCGCAGCACGGCGGCCAGGGCTTGCTTTTCCTTGTGGCGCAGGCCGGCGGCAGGCTCGTCCAGCAGCAGCAGGGCCGGGTCGCTGGCCAGGGCGCGGGCGATCTCCACCAGCCGCTGCGGCCCCAGCGCCAGGTTGCCGGCCAGATCGTGCGCCATGTCGGCCAGGCCGATGCGTGCCATCGCGATCAGCCGCTTCGGCGGCCCGCAGGTGCTGGTCGAGACGATGCGTCCCGACCCGCAGCCGTGCCCCGGTGAGCTGCTGGTGCGCGTGGCGGCATCGGGCGTGAACCGCCCCGACGTGCTGCAGCGCAAGGGCGCCTATGCGCCGCCGGCGGGGGCCTCCGATCTGCCGGGGCTCGAGATCGCCGGCACCATCGCCGGCGGCGCTGCGGCCGAACTCGCCGCGGCCGGATGGCAGCTCGGCGACCGCGTCTGTGCGCTCGTCGCCGGTGGCGGTTATGCCGAGCTGTGCGCGGCGCCGATCGGGCAGGTGCTGCCGGTGCCGGCCGGGCTCACGGATGCCGAGGCCGCGAGCCTGCCCGAGACCTTCTTCACCGTCTGGTCGAACGTCTTCGACCGTGCGCGGCTGCAGCCCGGCCAGACGCTGCTGGTGCAGGGTGGATCGAGCGGCATCGGCGTCACCGCGATCCAGCTCGGCAAGGCCTTCGGCGCCACCGTGCTGGCCACCGCGGGCAGCGACGACAAGGTCGCCGCGTGCGTCGCGCTCGGCGCCGATGCCGGCATCAACTACCGCACGCAGGACTTCGTCGTCCAGGTCGGGGCCGCCACCGCCGGGCGCGGCGCCGATGTCATCCTCGACATGGTCGCCGGCGACTACGTCGCGCGCGAGCTGCAGTGCCTGGCCGACGACGGCCGGCTCGTGATCATCGCGGTGCAGGGCGGCGTGAAGTGCGAGTTCAACGCCGGCGACGTGCTGCGCCGACGCCTGACGATCACCGGCTCGACGCTGCGGCCGCGGCCGCTGGCGTTCAAGGCCGCGATCGCCGCGGCGCTGCGCGATCGCGTCTGGCCGCTGATCGAGTCCGGCCGCATCCGGCCGGTGCTGCACGAGGTGTTCCCGGCGGCGCGTGCGGCCGAGGCGCACGCGCTGATGGAATCGAGCCGGCACGTCGGCAAGATCGTGCTGGCCTGGTGACGAGGAGGGATCAGATGCGACGCAAGTTCGTGGTCGGCAACTGGAAGATGCACGGCAGCCACAGCGCCAACGCTGAACTGCTCGCGGGCATCACCGGCGCGCGCCCGTTCGGCTGCGACGTGGCGGTGTGCGTGCCCTACCCCTATCTGTCGGAGGTCGCGGTGGCGCTGGCCGGATCGCCGATCCGCTGGGGCGCGCAGGACTGCTCGGCGCACGAGCAGGGCGCCTACACCGGCGAAGTCTCGGTGGCGATGCTGGCCGAGTTCGGCTGCAGCGTCGTCATCGTCGGCCACTCCGAGCGCCGGCTCTACCACGCCGAGAGCGACGCGCTCGTCGCCGACAAGGCGCGCAGCGCGCTGGCCCGTGGCATCACACCGATCGTCTGCGTCGGCGAGACGCTGGCGCAGCGCGAGGCCGGCCAGACCGAGCAGGTGGTCAAGCGCCAGCTCTCGGCGGTGATCCACGCGCTCGCGCACTGCGCGGGCGAGATGGTCGTGGCCTACGAGCCGGTGTGGGCGATCGGCACCGGCAGGGTGGCCAGCCCCGAGCAGGCGCAGGCGGTGCATGCGCTGCTGCGCGCACAACTGCGCGCCGCCACCGCACGCGCCGACGACATGAAGATCCTCTACGGCGGCAGCGTCAAGCCCGACAACGCGGCAGCGCTGTTTGCGATGCCCGACATCGACGGCGGGCTGATCGGCGGCGCGGCGTTGCAGGCGAGCGATTTCGTCGCCATCTGCCGCGCTGCGGGTTGAGGCGCGCCGCCGCCGCGATGCCGGCCGACCCCTGAACCATGCGAACCCGCTGCGCCGAGTGGCGCCAGCGGCAACAACCCATTCCCCGGAGAACACACAACATGCAAGTCTGGATCAACCTCGTGCAGGTGGTGCAGGTGCTGGCTGCGCTCGTGATGATCGGCCTGGTGCTGGTGCAGCACGGCAAGGGCGCCGACATGGGGGCCTCGTTCGGCAGCGGTGCCTCGGGCAGCTTGTTCGGTGCCACCGGAAGCGCCAACTTCCTGTCGCGCTCGACGGCGGTGTGCGCGGCCATCTTCTTCGTCAGCACGCTGGCGATGGCGTTCTACTCCAACAGCGCCACGGTGCGCGCGCCCGCGGCGGCGGCCACGGTGCTCGACCGTCCGGCACTGCCGCCGGCAGCACCGGCCAGCGCCGCGGCGGCGATTCCCGCGGCGCCGGTGCCGCTCGCGCCGGCATCCGCGCCGGCGCCTGTGCCGGGTGGGATTCCGACCCGTTGAGGTACGCGATCCGCGTCGGGTTTGACGCGCATCAGACTCGCGCGCGAAGCCGCAGAATCGGCGCCCTTTGCGTCTAGAATCGCGCGCTGTTCCGAGGCGTCAATCCTCATGCCAACTGAACACCCGCCAGGCCTGTTCTTGGTTTGGCATCCGTGCCGTCGTGGTGAAATTGGTAGACACGCTACTTTGAGGGGGTAGTGGCGAAAGCTGTG
>JBBIPS010000423.1:0-2712 GCA_037442725.1 Burkholderiales bacterium
GCGGCGCGGCTGGCCGCGGCGCGCGCGATCGCCCCGACCGCCGGTGACGTGAGCCGCTGGCCGGCCGCCTGGGCGACCGAGACGCTGGGCAGCGCGCGTGCTGCGTTCGACGGCGTCTCGTTCTCGTCGCAAGACGTCACGACCGGTCGCTGGACGGCCCGGTTCGCCGATCACGACGGCTACTTCGAGCGCAAGGACGCCCTGCAGGCCAAGCTGCTGACCCGGGCCGGCGCGCGCCTGGCGCAACTGCTCAACGCGATCTGGCCATAGGCCCCGGCCGCGCAGCGCGCGCCCGCTGGAACTCGAACCGACACCGCGACGCCCGCTGCCAGCCATGGCGTCGCGCCCGCGCGTTGTGGCCTAATCGGCGGTTACCCGCCAACCCACCACCACCGGAGCAAGTCATGGGCAACAAGATCAGGACCGAAGCCGACCGCCGCGCCACGCCGCAGCCGAGCGCGCCCGCGGGCGTGACCGTCACGACGCACAGGGGCCAGAAGCGCAGCCTCGAGCGCGGCGCGCACACGCACAACAAGAAGAGCCCCGGCAAGCGGGCCAAGAAGGGCGGCTGACGCCGTGGCCCCGCGTGGGGCCGGCGCTGGCAGCGCGACGATGTTGAGGATCTCCGAGCTGAGGCTGCCGCTCGACCACGCCGCGGCGGAATTGCGCCCGGCCGTCGTGGCGCGGCTGGGCGTTGCCGATGCCGAGCTCAAGGGCTTCACCGTCTTCCGGCGCGCCTGGGACGCGCGCAGGAAGGCCGCGATCAAGCTCGTCTACACGCTCGACTGCGATCTGGTCGACGAGGCGGCGGTGCTGGCGCGCTGCGCTGGCGACGCGCACGTGCGCCGGGCACCCGACGTCGGCTACCACCTCGTGGGTCGCGCCGACGCGACCTGGCATGCGGCGCGGCAACCGCGTCCGGTGGTCGTCGGGTTCGGCCCGTGCGGCATCTTCGCCGCGCTGATCCTGGCGCAGATGGGGCTGTGCCCGCTCGTCCTCGAGCGCGGCAGGCAGGTGCGCCAGCGCACCCAAGACACCTGGGGACTGTGGCGCCATGGCGTGCTCGATGCCGAGTCGAACGTTCAGTTCGGCGAGGGCGGCGCGGGCACTTTCTCCGACGGCAAGCTGTGGAGCCAGATCAGCGACCCGCGCCACCTGACGCGCAAGGTATTGGACGAATTCGTCAAGGCCGGCGCACCGGCCGAGATCCTGTTCGTCGCCAAGCCGCACATCGGCACCTTCCGGCTCGTCGGCATGGTCGAGAAGATGCGCGCCGACATCGTTGCGCTCGGCGGCGAGGTGCGTTTCGGCGCGCACGTGGTCGACCTGCTGATCGAGGACGTGACGCGGCACGACACCGACTCGCTGTCGCCACTCCGACCCGTGGCTGATGTCGGCGCGCCTCGGTGCGGCCTCGCCGATGCGCCGTCGCCGCGTGTCGCCACCGGGGCGGTGCACACACGCCACGTCCGCGGCGTGGTGCTCGCCAGCGGTGAGCAACTGCGTACCGACGCCGTCGTGCTGGCGCTCGGCCACAGCGCGCGCGACACCTTCGAGATGCTGCAGCGGCGCGGCGTCGCGCTGCAGCCCAAGCCGTTCTCGATCGGCTTTCGCATCGAGCATCCGCAGAGCGTGATCGACCGCGCCCGCTTCGGCTCGAGTGCCGGCCACCCGCTGCTCGGCGCGGCCGACTACAAGCTGGTGCACCACGCGCGCAACGGCCGCTCGGTCTACAGCTTCTGCATGTGCCCGGGCGGCACCGTGGTGGCGGCGACGTCCGAGGTCGATCGCGTCGTCACCAACGGCATGAGCCAGTACTCGCGCAACGAGCGCAACGCCAACGCCGGCATCGTCGTCGGCATTACGCCCGACGACTACCGTCTGCGCCCGGACGCTGGCGGCGCGGTCAACCCGCTCGACGGCGTGGCCTTCCAGCGCTGCTGGGAGTCGCGCGCCTTCGAGCTCGGCGGCGGCGGCTACCGCGCCCCTGGGCAGCTCGTCGGCGACTTCCTGCGCGGCCAGCGCTCGAGCGCGTTCGGCAGCGTGCTGCCTTCGTACCAGCCCGGCGTGCACGCCACCGATCTGGCCGAGCCGGGCCGCGCCAGCCTGCCGGAGTTTGCGATCGAGGCGATCCGCGAAGCCTTGCCTGCGTTCGAGCGGCAGATCAAGGGATTCGCGATGGCCGATGCGGTGCTCACCGGCGTCGAGACCCGCACGTCGTCGCCGCTGCGCATCCCGCGCGGGCCGGAGGATTACCAGAGCATCAACACGGCCGGCCTGTACCCCGGTGGCGAAGGTGCAGGCTACGCCGGCGGCATCATGTCGGCCGCTGTCGACGGCATCGAGGTCGCCGAGGCGCTGGGTGCGGCGCTGCTGCGCGGCGCCGGGCAAGACGTCGCGGCACGGACCACGGGCTAACGCGCGTTGCCCGTGGCATCGCGGGCCGACACGGGCGCGGCCGCCTGTGCCCGTTCGCGCTGGATATTGGCCTCGAGCTGCGACTTCGCGGCGCGGTACTGCTGCGGCCAGGCCAGCGCGGTGTAGCCGATGCGCGCCGCCTCGGTCAGCGTCCAGGCCGGGTTGGCCAGGTGCGGGCGACCCACCGCGCACAGGTCGGCGCGACCGGCGGCGATGATGCTGTTGACATGGTCGGCCTCGCTGATGGCGCCGACCGCCATCGTCGCGATGCCGACCTCCTGGCGGATGCGATCG
>JBBIPS010000424.1:0-2704 GCA_037442725.1 Burkholderiales bacterium
GCGCGCAGGAGATGCGCCTGGTGATGCTGCCGCAGGCCCTGCGCGTGATCATCCCACCCATGACCAACCAGTACCTGAACCTGACCAAGAACTCGTCGCTGGCGGTGGCCATCGGCTACCCGGACGTGGTGTCGATCTCGAACACCGCGATCAACCAGACCGGCCGCGCGGTGGAGTGCATCGCGATCATCATGGCGGTGTACCTGGCGACATCGCTGGGCACGTCGGGCATCATGAACTGGTACAACAAGCGCGCGGCGATCAAGGAGCGCTGAGATGTCGGCCAGCGACGCGTTCCAGCCCATCGCGGCACGGCCGGCGCCGCGCCGCACCGAGGGCCTGCTGCCCTGGGTGCGCGCCAACCTGTTCGGCGACTGGCGCAACGCCCTGGTCACCCTGGCGCTGGCGGGCGGCTTCGTCTGGTGGCTGCCGGGCCTGCTCGACTGGGCGGTGCTCAAGGCCGTCTTCGCCGCCAACGCCGACCAGTGCCAGGCGGCGCGCGGCGTCGGCGCGTGCTGGGGCGTCGTCACCGAGAAGTACCGGCTGATCATCTTCGGCCGCTATCCGTTCGACCAGCAGTGGCGGCCGCTCGTCGCGACGCTGGCGCTGGTGGCGCTGCTGATGGCCAGTTGCGTGCGCGTGTTCTGGAAGCCCTGGCTGGCGCTGTTGTGGATCGGCGTGCTGGCCGTCTTCTTCGGCCTGATGCAAGGCGGATTCGCCGGGCTGGCCGCCGTCGGCACCGACCGCTGGGGCGGTCTGCCGCTGACGATCATGCTGGCCTCGCTGTCGATCGTGGCGTCTTTCCCGCTCGCGGTGCTGGTGGCGCTGGGCCGGCGCAGCAAGCTGCCGGCGATCAGGACGATCTGCGTGCTCTACGTCGAGCTGATCCGCGGCGTGCCGTTGATCAGCGTGCTGTTCATGGCCAGCTTCATGTTCCCGCTGTTCATGCCGCCGGGCACCAGCATCGACGTGCTGCTGCGCGTGCTGGTGGGCATCACGCTGTTCGCCGCCGCCTACACCGCCGAGATCGTCCGCGGCGGCCTGCAGGCCATCCCCAAGGGCCAGCAGGAGGCGGCCGATACGCTGGGCCTGACGTACTGGCAGGCGCAGCGCAAGATCATCCTGCCGCAGGCGCTGGCGCTGGTGGTGCCGGGCATCATGAACAACTTCATCTCGACCTTCAAGGACACCTCGCTCGTGACCATCGTCAGCCTGTACGAGCTGACCGGCGCGATGGGGCTGGCGCTGAACTCGGACAACGACTGGCGGCCGTTCAAGATCGAGGCCTACCTGTTCATCGCCGGCATCTACTTCATCTTCTGCTTCTCGATGTCGCGCTACAGCCGCTGGATCGAGGCGCAGCTCTCACTCAGCAAGAACCGCTGAAGCGGCCGCTGCACCTGCGCGCGAGAACCCCGAAATGACCGAAGCGATCATCACCTTCGACAAGGTGAACAAGTGGTACGGCAACGACTTCCACGTGCTGCGCGACATCGACCTCAGCGTGGCCAAGGGCGAGCGCATCGTCATCTGCGGCCCGTCGGGGTCGGGCAAGTCGACGCTGATCCGCTGCATCAACCGGCTCGAGGAGCACCAGCAGGGCACGCTGCGCGTCGACGGCGTCGAGCTCACCGACGACGTCAAGGCCATCGAGCAGGTGCGGCGCAACGTGGGCATGGTGTTCCAGCAGTTCAACCTGTTCCCGCACCTGACCGTGCTGGACAACCTGACGCTGGCACCGATGTGGGTCGCCGGGATGCCGCGCCGCGAGGCCGAGGAGCGTGCGCTGCGCCAGCTCGAGCGCGTGCGCATCGCCGAGCAGGCGGCCAAGTACCCGCTGCAGCTCTCGGGCGGCCAGCAGCAGCGCGTGGCGATCGCGCGCGCGCTGTGCCTGACGCCCAAGATCATGCTGTTCGACGAGCCCACCTCGGCGCTCGACCCCGAGATGATCAAGGAGGTGCTCGACGTCATCGTCGAGCTCGCCGGCCAGGGCATCACGATGCTGTGCGTGACGCACGAGATGGGCTTCGCCAAGGCGGTGGCCGACCGCGTCATCTTCATGGACCAGGGCCAGATCGTCGAGCAGAACTCGCCGCAGCAGTTCTTCGACCACCCGAAGAGCGACCGCACCAAGGACTTCCTGTCCAAGATCCTCGGGCACTGAGAGCCTGAGGCGCGCGCACCGCCTGGGGCACCCCACCGTTCGCGGGGGTCGACCCCCGCCGACCCCCTCAAACGAAGGGGTGCCGACCCCCCTGATCAGCACTTGCGGTGGCTACAGTCCGGTCGTAGGGATCGCGAGCGTCCGGGCTGGCCCGGCAGCGACGCGCCCCGCCGCACAGGAAAGCCAAAATGAACAAGTCGTTGCCCACCCTGACACTGTTGGCCGCACTGGCCGGGGCGCTACCGCAGTCGGCGGCGGCAAGCCAGGTGGTGATGAACTTCGAGGGCCTCGCGGACAACACCGTCGTCGGCAGCTTCTACAACAACTCCGACGCCAGGGACGTCAACGTCACCTTCACTGGTGCGTTGGCGCTGCGGCCGGGCACCAGTGGCGGAACCGGCAACTTCTCGGGCCGACCCGCTGGCGACGACACGGTCGTCACCAACCCAGGGACAACGATCGAATTCGTCGCTACCGACCTGTTCGATCGACTCGACTTCCTCTACAGCGCTGACCAGTCACCCTTCAGCGTCACGGTCT
>JBBIPS010000425.1:0-2688 GCA_037442725.1 Burkholderiales bacterium
CCGGCGCCGGCGCGCAGGATGCCCAGCCCCGATCCCGGCACGACGCGCAGCGCGTCGCCGTCGCCGTGCTGGACCAGGTCGTAGTCGCGATAACCGAGCAGCGTGAAGTTGCCGTCGGCCAGCCAGTGCACGAACGCCAGGTCCTCGGCCAGGTCCTCGGCCGGCAGCGGCGGCGCGCTGCGCTGCAACTGCCCGGCCGCGTCGACCAGCGCCTGGCGCATCGGCGCCCAGTCGGCCACCGCGGCGCCGACGTCGGCCAGGATGCGCTGCAGCCCGGACTGCAGCTCGGCCAACCGCGCGGCATCGGTGCGGCGGTCGACCTCGACGTGGATCAGCGATTCGAAGCGGCCCTCGGGCTCGTCGCGCTGGCGGGCCAGGCCGACGAGCCTGTGCTCGGCGTCGCGCTGGATCTTCATCACCGGGTGCACGATCAGGTGCAGCGTCAGCCCCTGGCGGTTGACCTCCATCGTGATCGAGTCGACCAGGAACGGCATGTCGTCGTTGACGATCTCGATCACCGTGTGCGTCGACTGCCAGCCATGCTCGTCCTGGCGCGGGTTGATGACGCGCAGCTTGGCCGCGCCGCCGGCATAGCTGCGCGCGAAGTGCCAGTGCGACAGCGCCGCGCCGTACAGCTCGTCGAGCGAACGCTCGGCCAGATCTTCGGGCGCCACCTCGGCGTAGTACTGGCGCGTGAACTCCACCGCCAGCGCGGCCTGTTCGGGCGGCAGCTTGGCGCGCACCCGCTGTGCGAGTTGGGCGATGACGTCGAGCGAGTCGAGGTTGCCCCGTTCGACGTCGTGCGGCTGGCTGTTCAGGTCCATCGATGTGCTCCGGTGGGTCACCGCGGCCGGCCGACCCGCTCGTGACGGGGCGGCCAGCGTCTTGTTCAGGAGCCACAGTATCGGTCACCGGCATGGCGCGCGGCGCCACGGCCCGGCGCGTCGCGTTGGTGCCATGATCAGCCTCATGGACGAGCCCCGCGACCGTGGCCGCTGAACGACGCTGCAACGGCGGCGACGAATTGCTGCTGGCCCTCGACTGCGGTACGCAGAGCGTGCGCGCGCTGCTGTTCGATGCCGCTGGCGCACTGGTCGCGCGCTCGCAGTTGCCGCTCGACGGCTACGTCAGTGCCGAGCCCGGGTGGCTCGAGCACGATGTCGAGGGCTTGTGGGACGCCACGGCGCGGGCCTGCCGGCAACTCTGGCAGTCGCACGCGCACCTGCACGACGCCGTGCGCGGCGTGGCGGTGACGACGCAGCGCGGCACCGTGATGCCGATCGATGCGCAGGGGCGTGCGCTGGCCCCGGCGATCATCTGGCTCGACCAGCGCCGGGCCACCCGCATCCCGCCGCTGCACCCGGCCTGGCGCGCCGCGTTCGCCGTGGCCGGCACCGCTGCCACGGTGCGCAGCTTCCAGCACGACGCCGAGGTGAACTGGTGGGCCGAGCAGCGGCCCGCGCTGTGGGCCAGGACGCACAAGCTGCTGTTGCTGTCCGGGCTGCTGAACTGGAAGCTCACCGGCCGCTTCGTCGATTCGGTCGGCGCGCAGGTCGGCTACCTGCCGCTGGACTTCAGGCGTCACGCCTGGGCCGGCCGGCGCGACTGGAAATGGCAGGCGCTGGCGCTGCGTCGCGAGCAGTTGCCCGAGCTGCTCCCGGTCGGCTCAGTGCTGGGCGAAGTCAGCGCCGCGGCCGCCGCAGCCACCGGCATCGCGCGCGGGCTGCCGGTCATCGCCGCCGCCGCCGACAAGGCATGCGAGGTGCTCGGGGCCGGCTGCATGCAGCCCGCGCTGGGCGCCTTGTCCTACGGCACGACCGCGACGCTCAACGTCTGCGGCCCGCGCTACGTCGAGGCGCGCCCTTTCGTGCCGCCCTATCCGGCCGCGCTGCCGGGCCACTTCGACACCGAGGTGCAGATCTTCCGCGGCTACTGGATGGTGCGCTGGTTCAAGGAACAGTTCGGCGACCGCGAGCAGCACGCCGCGGCGCAGTCCGGCGTCGCGCCCGAGGTGCTGTTCGACGCCCTCGTCGCCAGCGTCCCGCCCGGGTCGATGGGGCTGATGCTGCAACCGTACTGGTCGCCCGGCGTGCGCCACCCCGGGCCCGACGCGAAGGGCGCGATCATCGGCTTCGGCGACATCCACACCCGTGCCCATGTCTACCGCGCGATCCTCGAGGGTCTGGCCTACGCGCTGCGCGAGGGGCGCGAGCGCATCGAGCGCCGGACGGGCACGCCATTGACCGAGTTGCGCGTGGCCGGCGGCGGCTCGCAATCCGACGCCGCGCTGCAGATCACCGCCGATGTCTTCAACCTGCCGGTGGCCCGCCCGCACACCCATGAGACCGCCGGACTGGGTGCCGCGATCGCCGCCGCCACCGCACTGCGCATCCACCCCGACTTCGCCAGCGCGGTGCGGCGCATGACGCGCGTGGCACGCCGGTTCGAGCCGCAGCCGGCCCACGTCGCGCTCTACGACGCGCTCTACCGCAAGGTGTACCGGCGCATGTACTCGCGACTGGCGCCGCTGTACGCGCAGATCGCCCGCATCACCGGATACCCGGCGCTCGAGTAGGTCCGCCGGGAGCGCCGTTGCGGGCTCGAACGGGTCGACCGCCGTCGGCCCGCCGCGGCCGTCCGATTGGCGCGTCCGCAAGACGACCCGCGCGCAGTCGGGTCGAGCCCGGA
>JBBIPS010000426.1:0-2685 GCA_037442725.1 Burkholderiales bacterium
GCCATCAACGCCAGGTAGATCGTGCAGCCGAAGATCCACACCAGCTCGCGCGGCTGGCGGTAGCTGCCGTAGATCAGCCCACGGTACATGTGCAGGTAGACGACGATGAAGAACGCGCTCGCGCCGGTGGAGTGCATGTAGCGCACCAGCCAGCCCCACGGCACGTCGCGCATGATGTATTCGACCGACGCGAAGGCCTGCGCCGCATCCGGCTTGTAGTGCATCGTCAGGAAGATGCCGGTGACGATCTGCAGCACCAGCACCAGCAGCGACAGCGAGCCGAAGATGTACCACCAGTTGAAGTTCTTCGGAGCGTAGTACTCCGACATGTGCTCCTTGAACATCCGGGTGGCCGGAAACCGGTTGTCCACCCAGGTCATGAACTTCACGCCCGCGGAGGCGTCGGCGCTCGCCGTCTTGAACTCTGCCATCTCGACCTCTCGTGCTTGGGTGTGTGCCGTCAGGCCTTCTTGTCTTCGCCGATGAGCAGCGTCGTGTCCGACAGGTACATGTGCGGCGGCACCTCGAGGTTGTCCGGTGCGGGCTTGTTCTTGAACACGCGGCCGGCCAGGTCGAAGGTCGAGCCGTGGCACGGGCAGAGCCAGCCGCCCTGCCAGTCGTCGGGCAGCGACGGCTGCGGCCCGGCCTCGAGCTTGTCGCTCGGCGAGCAGCCCAGATGCGTGCAGATGCCCACGGCGACCAGGTACTCGGGCTTGATCGAACGCCAGCCATTGCGGGCGTAGGCCGGCGTGAACTCGTCGGGCTTGCGCTTCGAATCCGGGTCGGCCAGTTGCGGGTCGAGTTTCGACAGCGCCGCGACCTGCTCCTTGGTGCGACGCACGATCCAGACCGGCTTGCCGCGCCACTCGACCGTCATCTTCTCGCCCGGCTTGAGCGCGCTGATGTCGGCCTCGACCGCTGCGCCGGCGGCCCTGGCACGCTCGGACGGGGCGAAGCTGCTGACGAAGGGCACGGCCACGGCCACACCACCGATGGCGCCGGCGCCGGCCGTGAGCGCGACCCAGGTGCGTCGGCCGGGGTCCGCGGGGCGGTCGCTTGCGCTGTCACTCATGGCAATCCTCGGAGGTTGGTGTGCGAACTGACACTGGGAGCAACCTGCAATTCTAGCGGAGCGTCATCGCCACGCTCTGGCGCCGGCACAGGCGTGGCTCGCCCGGCCGGGCCGGCGCACTTCGTTACGCCGGCATCGGCAATTGCGCAATACTGCGCACCGCCGCGGCGACGGCCGCGGCCATCCAACCACAGCGACGGGAGCAGCAACCATGGGATTCATGACCGAGTTCAAAGAGTTTGCGATGAAGGGCAACGTCGTCGACCTGGCGGTCGGCGTCATCATCGGCGCCGCGTTCGGCAAGATCGTCGACTCGGTCGTCAAGGACCTGATCATGCCGATCGTCAACTTCGTCCTCGGCGGACAGGTCGACTTCTCGAACAAGTATCTGGTGCTCTCCGGCTCGGTGCCCGCAGGCGCCTCGCTGGCCGAGGCTCAGAAACTGGGCAACGTCTTCGCCTGGGGCAACTTCCTGACCATCGCGATCAACTTCATCATCCTGGCCTTCGTGATCTTCATCATGATCAAGCAGATCAACCGGCTCAAGCGTGCCGAGGCGCCGGCGCCGGCGGCCGCGCCGCCCACCCCCGAGGACGTACTGCTGCTGCGCGAGATCCGCGACGCGCTGGGGCGGCGCTGATCCGACACGCCGGGCCCCGACGCGGGGCCCGGTTGTCGGCAGGCCCGGCCGCGTGTCGTTTGGTCGCATACTTGACGATCCCGAGTGATGCCCGCCGCGCCGATCCGGGGGCACCCGCCGCGCGCCCCGTCCCGATGAATCCGAATCCGCCCGCCCGCCTGCCCGCCGCGCTCGAGAACGCCGTCCAGCGCGTGCGCATGGCAGCGCGGTCGGCCGCCGAACGCACCGTCGACAGCCTCGGGCTGGCCGCACTGTCGTCGAACAACGTGTTCCAGCGCGACGGGCTGCTGGCGGCGCAGTTCGAACTCAACCGCAAGCTGGCGATCTTCGCGCTCACCTTCAACGACACGCTCGATGCGCGCGTGGCGCGCGAGGCGGGGACCGCACCCGAGGCCGAGCCCGGTGCGTCGCCCGGTGGCAGCACCAACTGGGACGCGCTCAGCCTGGTCGACGACCATGAGGTCGAGATCCGCCTGTCGGGCGACCGCTTCGCGATGGAGATCGCCCACGAGTGCGAATGGGAGATCCGCGAACTCGACGCCTACATGGGCACGCTGCTGGGCGCCGACACGCCCGACCCCGAGCGCAACCCGCTTCGCGCCGAGGTGCTCGGCCAGGCGATGACGCGCGCCGTCGAGGCGGTGGCCGATCGACCCGACGTGCGCAAGGTGCTCGGCACCGAGATCGGCCGCGCGCTGGCCAGCACCCTGCGCCAGACCTACACCGACATCGTCGCCGACCTGCACGCCGCCGGCATCAAGCCGGTCGGGCTGGCGCTGCGCGGCACGACGCACGACGCCTCGCGCGGCATGTCGATCCCCGGCAGCCTGCACGGCGACCTTGCCGACAGCGTGCACGGCAGCGGCTCGCTGCATGCGCTGTCGGCGTCGGGGCGCCTGGCGCCGCGCTTCGGTGCGACCAGCGGCTCGGGGCACGGCGGATTCGGCCCGAGCGCGGGCGGCATGCCCGGCGG
>JBBIPS010000427.1:0-2682 GCA_037442725.1 Burkholderiales bacterium
GTGCCAGCGCGTACTGCCCGGCGCGCAGCGTCTCCTGCGCGTTGGCCAGCGCGACGACGATGCCGATCGAGCGCGTGCCGGGCTCGGCCGCCGGCGCGATGCGCGCCAGCCGGCCCGGCACCGCGGCGGCCAACCCCTCGACGCGCACCTGCACCGGCATGCCGGGCACGAGCTGCGACACCTCGTGCGTGCCGATCGTTGCGGCCAGTTCGAGCGTGCGCAGGTCGACCAGCGTCAGCAGCGGCTGCTCGGCGGAGACCTTCTCCCCCGGCAGCGCCTGCCGCTTGGCGACGATGCCGGCGATCGGCGCCACCAGCACCGCCTCGCGCAGCCCGACGCGCGTCGTGTCCAGAGCGGCCTGCGCGGCGTTGAGCGCCGCACGCGCGGTCTCGACCTGGGCGTGCGAGTTCTCGAGCGCGATCGGCGAAATGAACGACTGCGCCGCGAGACGCTCGTTCGAGGCATGACTGCGCTCGGCCTGCGCCAGCGACGCGCGCGCCGCGGCGACGTTGGCCGTGCGCTCGGCGACGCGGCTGGCCAGTTCGGCGGTATCGATGCGGCCCAGCAACTGACCGGCGGCAACGCGCGAGCCCTCGCCGACCTGCAGCGCCAGCAGCGTCCCGGATACCTTGGCGCGCACGACTGCGGTGTTGGGCGCCACCAGCGGGCCCGAGAACTCGATCGAGCGCGGCATCGCGACCCGCTGCGGCCGCACCACTTCGGCGGGCCGGAACTGCAGCGCAACGGCCGACGCCGCGGCGGCCGCAGCCGACGCCGATCCTGCAGTCGCGGCCGAGGCCTGCGCGCCGGGGACGGCGCGCCATTGCGCCAGCCGACCGCCTCCCATCATCAGCGCCGCGCCCAGCCCGGCGGCCACCACGACGATACCGATCAGCCAGCGCTTGCGCATGCTCTTGTTCCTTCTGTTCGCGCTCTCGTGAAGCGGGCGAAGTCTAGGGTCGCGATGGTATCCGCGTCATGGGCGCAGCGATGAAGTGCGCCCGGCGCACGATGAACTGCCGCGCCGGCCGATCGGCGGCGGCTGGCGCTGCGGCCCACGCCGACGCCGGTGACCGACACCGTCGAAGCCGCGCTGCAGCGCGCAGGCGGCGGATCGGTCAGGGCCCGTTCGAGCGCGCCGGGATGGCCGCCCGAGACGGGTCCGGCGCTCAGGCCGCGAGCGTCGGATAGTCGGTGTAGCCCTTCGGACCGGGCGTGTAGAAGCTCGCCATGTCCGGGGCATTCAGCGCCGCGCCCGCACGCAGGCGCGCCACCAGGTCGGGGTTGGCGAGGAACGGACGCCCGAAGGCGATGAGGTCGGCGCGCTTCTCGTCGAGCGCACGCTCGGCGCTGTCCCGATCGAACCCGCCGGCGAGGATGAACGGCCCGCTGAAGCCGCTGCGCAGCCGGGCCTTCAGCTCCTGCGGCACCGGTGGCGCGCCGAGCGCGGAGTGATCGAGCAGGTGGATGTACAGCAGCCCGAGCCTCGAGAGTTGCTCGACCAGCGCGAGGTACTGTGGCTCGACGTCGGCGAAGGTACCTGTGCCGTTGAACACGCCGTGCGGCGAAATGCGGATGCCGACCCGTTCGCCGCCGACGGCGTCGGCGACCGCGCTCGCGACCTCGATCGCGAACCGGTTGCGACCCTCGATGCCCGCACCGTACGCGTCGCCGCGCCGGTTCACGTTGGCATTCAGGAACTGCTCGATCAGGTAACCGTTGGCGGCGTGCAACTCCACGCCGTCGAATCCTGCCTCGAGTGCGAGCTGCGCCGATTGTGCGTACTCGGCCACGGCATGGGCGATGTCGCGCTCGGTCATCGCGCGCGGCACGCTGTGCGGCTGCATGCCCTGCGAGTCGGTGTACATCTGGCCGGGGCAGGCCTCGGCGCATGGCCCCAGCACTTCAGCGCGCGCCGGCAGGTTCGCGACGTGGCTGACACGCCCGGTATGCATGAGTTGCACGACGATCTTGCCGCCCCTGGCGTGGACCGCATCCGTCACCGCCTTCCAGCCACGGACCTGCGCGGCGTTGAACAGCCCCGGAATCCGCGCGTAGCCCAGCCCGTTGGGCGAAGGCGCGGTGCCCTCGGTGATGATCAGCCCCGCCGCGGCGCGCTGGCCGTAGTACTCGGCCATCAGCGCGTTGGGCGTGTTGGCGTCGACGGCCCGACTGCGCGTCATCGGCGCCATGACCATGCGGTTGCTCAGTTGCAGCGAACGCACGCGGACAGGATCGAAAAGCATTTGGATTCCCTCGCAGAAGGCACAAAGCGCGAAACAGGGCCGGCGGGATTGTGCCGGATCGACCCGCTGGCCGGTCACCTCGAGGACCGCGTCCGCTCATCATAGAGCCCAGGAACGCCGGCTTGCCCCGCAAACCGGTGCGGCATGCCGAGCCGACGGCGCGCTGCGCCGCAGCCCGCTGGTGGCCCGTCGGGTGCATCGCCTGGGCGTCGTGGCTGCCGGCGGGCCGGCACACACCATCGGGGCTCCACGCTCGCCGTGCGCGTGCCGGTGTACGACACGGGTGACGTCTGGGCGCGCACGATGGTGCGTCTCGACGAGGCGCTCTCGTCGGTTCAAGTCGACGCTGCAGTTCTGCGGGGTCTGATCAAGTACCGGCTCGCCGAGGATGAACGACTGCGCATCGATGACGCCCATCGCAGCACGCATCACGTCG
>JBBIPS010000428.1:0-2675 GCA_037442725.1 Burkholderiales bacterium
GCCCGCAACCGCTGGCGGATCGACGGGGCAGACATGGTGATGACGAGCGACCTCAACGCCCTCCCCGCCGACCGGCTGAGCGTGGTCGTCAGCCCGGCCGCGATCGGCGACGCGGGTGCGCTCGCCGGTAGCCGCGCGGCGTTGCGGAGCCTCATGTGACAGCATCTTCGAAATGCTGGCGGCGTCGAACTTCGCTTTCTGCGCGGGACGCGGGACGACGTCGCCGAGCATCTGAAAAAAGGCGAAGCCGACCTCGCGATTGCGCACGGCTACCTCGACCGTGTGCTCGGCGAGGTGGCTTCGGGCACCGGCGCGGTGGCCGACTCGAACGCGCTGCACCTGGCGCTGGCCGGGCCGCGCTCGCCCGAGGCGCTGCGCGAACTGCTGCGGCAGTTCATGCGACGCGAGGGCCTGGACTTCATCAACCTGCGCGGCGCCGACGGCCGCGTCCTGGCCACCGATCACGGCGGCGCGGCCACGCCGCTGCCGACCCTTGCCGCGTCCGCCGGGACGGGCCGCGTGCAGGCCTCGATCGAGGTGCTGGCGCCGGCCGCCCAGGGGCTGCTCGCACCGGCGCTGCGCAGCCGCGTCGCGGTGCCGCTGGTGCCGACGCGCAACGCGCAACCGACCACGCGCATCGAGGAGGACCGTGCGATGGTGGTGCTGGCCGAGGCCCCGGTCGTCGCGGCCGGCGGGGCGACGATCGGCTGGGTGCAGGCCGGCATGCTGCTCAACCGCAACCTGCCGTTCATCGACCACATCAACGAGATCGTCTACCCCGAGGGCAGCCTGCCGTTCGGCAGCCGCGGCACGGCCACGCTGTTCCTCGACGACGTGCGGATCTCGACCAACGTGCGCCTGTTCGCCGCGACCGACGAGGCGCGCGCGATCGGCACCCGCGTCTCGCAGGCGGTACGCGGCGCGGTGCTGGATCGGGGCGGGACCTGGCTCGACCGCGCCTTCGTCGTCAACGACTGGTACGTCTCGGGCTACGAGCCGATCGTCGATCGCGCCGGGCGTCGCGTCGGCATGCTCTACGTCGGCTACCTCGAACAGCCGTTCACGAGGATGAAGTTCGGCGTGCTGGCCGGCATCGGCGCCGTGTTCTTCGGCGTGATGATCCTGGCGGCGCTGGCCGCGTCGCGCTGGGCGCGCAGCATCTTCGCCCCGCTCGAGCGGATGACGCGGACGATGCGCAGCGTCGAGGCCGGCGCACCCGAGGCCCGCGTCGGCCCGGTCGACAGCCAGGACGAGATCGGCGCGCTGGCCGGCCACCTCGACGACCTGCTCGACGCCGTCGACGACAAGACGCGCGCGCTGCAGCGCTGGAACGCCGAGCTCGACGCCAAGGTGGCCGAGCGCACGCGCGAACTCGAGGCGGCGCAGCAGCAACTGATGCGCGCCGAGAAGATGGCCGCGGTGGGCCAGCTCACCGCCAGCATCGCGCACGAGGTGAACAACCCGATCGCGGTGATGCAGGGCAACCTCGACCTGGTGCGCGAACTGCTCGGCGCTGCCGCCGCGCCGGTGCACGCCGAGCTGAAGCTGGTCGACGAGCAGATCGAGCGCATGCGGCTGATCGTGACCCAGTTGCTGCAGTTCGCCCGACCGACCGAGTACGCCGGGTATGTCGAAGCGGTCGACCCGGCGCGCGCGCTGGAAGACTGCCTGGTGCTCACCGGCCACCTGCTGGCCAGGACCGGCATCGTCGTCGCGCGCGACTTCCGCGCCAGCCGCAGCGCCGGCATCAACCGGCAGGAACTGCAGCAGGTGCTGGTGAACCTGCTCGTCAACGCGATCCACGCCATGCCCGAAGGCGGTACCTTGACGCTGGCCACGCGCGACTGGGGCCAGGCCGGCGTGCAGATCGCGGTGGCCGATACCGGCCCGGGCCTGCCGCAGGACCTGATCGGCGAGCTGTTCCAGCCCTTCGTCACGCGCAAGAAGGACGGCACCGGCCTGGGTCTGTGGATCAGCCGCAGCATCGTCGAGCGCTATGGCGGCGACATCAGCGCTGGCAACCAGCCCGGCGGCGGCGCGGTGCTGACGGTGTGCCTGCTGGTCGAGCCGACGGCACCGGGTGCATGATCACGACCGCGGCACGACCTCGACATGGCAGCTCGATGGCCGACACGACAACTTGTCGCGTGACGCGCCGGTAGACTCCTGCCAACCCCACCCGAGACCCGCATGGACCCCCGGCCCTCGATCCGCGTCGCGGTGCTCATCGAGCGCCGCAAGCAGCCCAATGAATGGGAGGCGTGGCGCTTCCAGGTCGTCGACGTGGTGCCCGACGAAGGCGGCTTCGGCGCCGCGCCGCGCGTGCTGCGCGACGATGGCTGCACAGCGCAGACGCTCTACCCGGGCCTGGTGGTGACGCTGCATCGCGACGAGGCCGAGGGCTATCACCTCAACCTGAGTTCGGGCGCGCCGGTATGGTTCGTGATGTGGCGCAGCGACGACGACGACCCGTCACGCGCCTGGCCCGAGTTCGTCACGTTGTCGTACAACGAGGCCGGCCGGCTGCTCGACGCGCAGGAGCGCGTCGACAACGTGCCGCTCGATGGCGGCACGCTGGCCTGGCTGCAGCGCTATGCCGACGAGCATTACCGGCCCGAGCCGAAGCAGCGCCGGCGGCCGGCGTCGTTCCGCCCGCCGGGCGAGCGCTGAAGCCG
>JBBIPS010000429.1:0-2675 GCA_037442725.1 Burkholderiales bacterium
CGCGCGCAGGGTGTGGCGTCGGTGGGCTCGGCGCGCGGCGGTCCGATCACGCTGCCGGCGGCGCGTCCGACGACGACGTCGCCGCCTCGCGCAGTCGCTCGAGCAGCCCCGAGCGTCGGCGTGTAGGTGACTCGATCGCGGCGGCGAGCACGTCGGCGCTGGCGGCCAGCGTGACGTGATCCCGGGCACGCGTCACCGCGGTGTAGACCAGCTCGCGCGTCGCGACGCGGCTGCGTTGCGCCGGCAGCAGCACCAGCACGTCGTCGAACTCCGAGCCTTGCGCCTTGTGCACCGTCATCGCGAAGGCGGTCCGGTGCGCCGGCAGCCGCACCGGCGCGATGGCGCGCCATGCCCCGGCGGCGTCGGGAAAGTAGACGCGCAGCGCATCCTCGGCATCGGCGCCGACTGCGGACCCGCCGGTCGCCGACGGCAACGTGATGCCGATGTCGCCATTGAAGAGCCTGGACACCGGGTCGTTGCGCAGCACCATCACCGGTCGACCGGGGAACCACGGCGAGCGCGCGTCGGCGTGGCAGTGCTCGATCAGCGGCGCCAGCACCGCGCGGGCGTGCTGCGTCAGCCAGGCGTTGATCGCGTCGACGCCGCGCGGGCCGTCGCGCAACGCGCACAGTGCGCGGAAGGTGCCGAAGGCTTGCGCGATCGCGGCGACATCGGACGGGTCGCGCAGCAGCGCGTCGAAGTAGCGCGCGTAGCCGCCGCGCAGGCGCTGCAGCGTCGCCGCGTCGGGCGCGATGCCACCATCGACGATCCATTGCAGCGTGCCGTCGCTGGCGTCACGCAGCCGCGCCAGCGCCTGCGGCACGCGGCCGTCGCGGATGTCGAGCGCGAGGCAGGCGATGCCCGAGTCGACGGCGAAGCGGTAGTTGCGCGTGAACCAGACGGCGGCGTCGTGCAGTGCGCTCGGTTGCACCGCGGCGGCGGGGGCGATCGCCGCGGCGGCGACGCCGCACAGCTCGGCCAGGTCATTGCGACAGCCGTCGCCCAGCGACGGGTCGGTACTCAGTTCCGCAAACACGGCGCCCGACTCGACCGCCGCGAGCTGGTCCTTGTCGCCGAGCAGGATGATGCGCGCCGTCGGTGGCACCGCCTCGAGCAGCCGGGTGGCCAGCGCCAGGTCGAGCATCGAGGCTTCGTCGACGACCAGCACGTCGACGGCGAGCGGCCGTGCGGCATGGTGGGCGAAGCCGCCGCCGGATGTCGCGCCGAGCAGGCGATGCACCGTGGCGGCGTCGACCGGCAGCCGCTCGCGGATCCGCTGCGGCAGGGTCGTGGCGCGCGACGCGATCGCCTCGCCGAGCCGGGCCGCGGCCTTGCCGGTGGGCGCGGCCAGCGCGATGCGGCAGGCGGGATCCTGCGCAACGAGGCCGGCCAGCAGCTTCACCACCGTCGCCGTCTTGCCGGTGCCGGGGCCGCCGCTGATCACGACGAGGTGCTGGCGCAGCGTCAGCGCGGCGGCGACCTTCTGCCAGTCGACTTCGACGGTGCCTAACGCATGATCGGAGCGAAAGAGTTCGCCCAGCAGCGCGCGCGTGGCGGTGTCGATCACGCCCGGCGCGACCCCGGCCGCGCGCATCAGCCGGCGCGCCAGTCGCCGCTCGTAGTCGAAGTAGCGATGCAGGTAGAGCCGGTCGCCGGCGTCGAGGACGAGCGGGCACGCCCCCGGTGCTTCGGCGCTGCCGACCAGCCCGGACGCGAGCAGCGTGCGGCGCAGCGCGGCGCTGGCCGCGCCGGCCTGGTCGGTGGGCGGACCGGCCGACCCGCGCGTCTCGTCGGGCTCGACCAGATCGGCCAGCGCAACGCAGACGTGGCCGTTGCTCGTGGCCAGGCTGGTCTCGAAGGCCGCGCGCCGCAGCGCGCCCAGCGTCGCGGCGTCGCACCGCAGGGCGCGCGCCCAGCGCTCGACATGCTGCGCAAAGCCTTCGGCCAGCAGCTCGGCCGGCGACAGCGCTGCAGACTCGCCGAGGTCGTCCGCGTGCCGGCTCATGGTCGCCCCCGTGCCTCGCCCAGCAGGCTCGACAACTGCTCGATCACCTGCAGCGATGGCCGGTGCGCGAAGACGCCGGCGGGCGCACCGTCGGCACCGACCCAGCCCGGTCGCACGCCGCGCACGAACAGGTACAGCACGCCGCCGAAGTGGTCGTCGTAGCGGTAGCCCGGCAGGCGCCGGCCCAGCCAGCGGTGCAGCGCGACGGCGTAGAGCAGGTACTGCAGGTGGTAGCCCTGCTGCGCCATCGCCTGCGCCAGGGCCGCCGCGCCGTAGTCCGCCGGCGCGTCGCCGAGGTGGTTGGACTTCCAGTCGACGATGTGGAAGCGCCCGTCCTGCTCGAACACCAGGTCGATGAAGCCGCGCAGGTAGCCATCGAGACTGCCGAAGGTCAGCGCCGGGACGGGGTAGCCGTGGCCGGCGAGCAGCCGCGCCAGATCGTCTGCGCTCAGGCGCTGTACCGGCAGGCTGAACTCGAGCTCGGTTCGCCGGCGCCCGGGCGGCACGTCGGCGAGCCGTCCGGCTCCGGGCAGCGGCGTGTGCAGCACGTCGCCGAGCATCGCTGCGAGCATGCGCGGCAGGCGCTGCGCCGAGTCGGCATCGGACACCGGCTGCGGCTGCGCACGCAGCGCCGCGCTGATCGCCGCCGGCCAGCCCGACGCGTCGCAGA
>JBBIPS010000430.1:0-2672 GCA_037442725.1 Burkholderiales bacterium
CGCGGTACCGCGTCGATGTCGTTCAGCGGCAGCCGCACGAAGCCCTCGACCAGCGGCTCGAAGCCCTTGTGCACCTTCGGGTTCCCGGTGGCCGACAGCGTCGCGATCGAGCGGCCGTGGAAGGCCTTGTCGAAGACAATGACTTCCGGCCGCGCGATGCCGCGGTCGTGGCCGAACTTGCGCGCGATCTTCAGTGCGCCTTCGTTGGCCTCGAGCCCGCTGTTGCAGAAGAACACCGCGTCCAGTCCCGACAGTTCGCACAGCCTGGCCGCCAGCGCCTCCTGCAGCGGCGCGGCGTAATAGTTGGAGCAATGGATCAGCCTGGCGACCTGGTCCTGCAGTGCCGGCACGAGTTTCGGATGCGCATGACCGAGGGTGTTGACGGCGATCCCGGCCAGTGCGTCGAGGTAGGCGCGGCCTTCGGTGTCCCAGACCCGGCAGCCGCGCCCGTGCGACAGCGCGAAGGGCAGCCGGCCGTAGGTGTTCATCACGTGGGACGTCATCGAAGGGCTCCAGGACGGGCGTGGACAGCCGGCCGGCGAGGCGAGTGCGACGGCGTCAGTGCCGGCCGGCTGGGCGGACCGATTCTAAAGGGGGGGGTGCAGCGCCGGTGGCATCGCGCCGGCGACGGCGCGGCGATCGTGCTGGGCCCAAAGACGAAGGGCCTGCATGGCAGGCCCTTCGGCACTTCTGTGCGGTGCGCCGCGATCAGGCGGCGAGCGCCTTGATCTTGGCGACCAGCCGGCTCTTGTGACGCGCGGCCTTGTTCTTGTGGAAGATGTTCTTGTCTGCCACCGAGTCGATGACGCGCTCCGCGCTCTTGAACAGCTCGGCCGGTGCGGCCTTGTCGCCGCCTGCGGCGGCCTTGTCGATCGCCTTCTGCACGTTCTTGATCACGGTGCGGAACTTCGATCGCAGCGCGGTGTTGGCGGCGTTGAGCAGGACGTCCTGGCGCGCGCGCTTGCGCCCCGATGCCAGGCGGACGGTTTTCTTCTTGGCTTTGGTGGCGGTGGCCATGATCGTGCGGGTCCGGATGAAGGATAGCCGAGCAGTATAGCAGTGCCCGCCTGCGGTGCCGCAGCGACGCTGTCGGGCGCCGCAGCGTGCTCCCTATAATCCGCCCGCCATCCTTCCCCGGCCGAATGCGGGGACAACCGGCAGGGATCCCCCTCCCGATGAACCTGTTCAAGGCCGCGTTCTCCGTCTCCGCATGCACATTGGCTTCGCGCGTGACGGGGCTGGTGCGGGAGCAGATCGGCGCCGCGCTGTTCGGCACCTCGGCGATGATGGACGCGTTCCAGATCGCGTTTCGCATCCCCAACCTGCTGCGCCGCCTGTTCGCCGAGGGCGCTTTCTCCCAGGCCTTCGTGCCGCTGCTGGCCGCCACCCGCGCCGGCGAAGGCGACGCCGCGACGCGGCGGCTGATCGACGCCGTGGCCACGGTGCTGGCCGCGGCGCTGCTGCTGACCTGCGCCGTCGGCATCGTTGCCGCGCCGCTGCTGGTCTGGCTGCTGGCCTCGGGCTTCGCGCCGGCGACCGACGATGCCGCAGTCGTGATGACACGCTGGATGTTCCCGTACATCGGTTTCATGTCGATGGTGGCGTTGTCGGCGGGCATCCTCAACACCTGGCATCGTTTCGTCGTGCCGGCGTTCACGCCGGTACTGCTGAACCTGTCGGTGATCACGGCCGCGCTGACTCTGGTGCCCGTGTTGCAACGTCGTGGCATCGAGCCGGTGTACGCGCTGGCCGCCGGCGTCATGCTGGGCGGCGTGCTGCAGCTCGCGATCCAGGTGCCGGCGCTGTTGCGCATCGGCGCGCTACCGCATATCGACATGACGCCGGCGCGGCTGCGCGCGGCGTGGGCACACCCGGGCGTGCGCCGCTTGCTCGGCCAGATGGGGCCGGCGCTGCTGGGCGTTTCGGTGGCGCAGTTGTCGTTGATGATCAACTCGCAGATCGCCTCGCACTTGGGGGTCGGCGCGGTGTCGAGCCTGGTCTACGCCGACCGGCTGATGGAACTGCCGATCGCGCTCCTCGGGGTCGCGCTCGGCGTCGTGCTGACGCCGCAGCTCGCGGCGGCGCAGACGCGCGACGACGCCGCGGCCTACTCGAGCCTGCTCGACTGGGGTCTGCGCCTGGTGCTGATGCTGGCGCTGCCGTGTGCCGTGGCGTTGTTGGTGTTTGCCGAGCCGATGGTGGCGGTGCTGTTCCACCGCGGCGCCTTCGACGCGCATGCCGTGCAGGTCACGTCTGCCGCAGTGATGGGTTACGGCGTCGGGCTGCTGGGGCTGGGCGGCGTCAAGGTCGTTGCGCCGGGCTACTACGCGCGACAGGACATGCGCACGCCGATGCGCATCGCCGTGGCTGTGCTGGTGTTGACGCAGGCGATGAATGCGCTGTTCGTGCCTTGGCTCGGGGTACCCGCGCTGGCGCTGTCGATCGGTCTGGCCGCGACCGTCAACGTGGTCTGGTTGCTGTGGGGTCTGCGCCGGCGCGGCCGACTGGTCGGGCGGCGGCGCAGTGGTGCGCTTGCGAACGATCTTGGCCGGCTTGGGCGGGGGCGGCACGTGCGCGCGCGTCGCGCAGGCGACGATCATCTCGCGCACGTCGCCGAAATCGCGCGACATGCCCGCGTATTTTCGCTTCGCGCGGTCGTCTTGCAGCGTCTC
>JBBIPS010000431.1:0-2661 GCA_037442725.1 Burkholderiales bacterium
GGCCGGGACACTGGCCGCGCTCGGGCTGGACGTGGCGCCGATCTCGCCCGGCGTGCTCGCGGTGCGCGCCCGCCCGGCCGCGTTGCCCGATGCCGATCCGGCGGCGCTGGCGCGCGCGGTGCTGGCCGAACTCACCGAGGACGCCGCGGGCGGCGCGACGCGCGTCGTGCAGCGCGCGCGCGACGAGTTGCTCGCGACGCTGGCCTGCCACGGCGCGGTGCGCGCGAACCGCCAGCTCACGCTGGCCGAGATGAACGCGCTGCTGCGCGACATGGAGCGCACCGAGCGCGTCGACCAATGCAACCACGGCCGGCCGACCTGGCGCCAGGTGACGTTCAAGGAGCTCGACCGCCTGTTCCTGCGCGGACGCTGAGCATGGCCTGGCCACCGACGCCGATCGAACTCACCGCCGCGGCGCTGTTCGCGCTGGCGCTGGTGCATACCTTCTCGACGCGCTTCTTCGAGCATCTCGCGCACCTGCGGCCGCGCCACGCCGGGCTGTGGCACCTGTTCGGCGAGGTCGAGGTGGTGTTCGGCCTGTGGGCCGCGGTGCTGGTGCTCGCGCTGGCGGCGCTGGCCGGGCCGGGCGCCGCGATCGACTACGTCGAATCGCGCGACTTCACCGAGCCGATGTTCGTGTTCGCGATCCTGGTCATCGCCGGCACCCGGCCCATCCTCGCGCTGGCCGGCGCGGGCGTTCGCGCTGCGTGCCGCGCGCTGCCGCTGGCACCGGCGGTCGGCGGCTACCTGGTGCTGCTCACGCTGGTGCCGCTGCTGGGGTCGTTCATCACCGAGCCGGCGGCGATGACGCTGGCCGCGCTGATGCTGCGCGATCCGTACTTCGGCCACGCCGTTTCGGCGCGGCTGAAGTACGCCACGCTGGGCGTGCTGTTCGTCAACGTCTCGATCGGCGGCACGCTCACCGCGTTTGCCGCGCCACCGGTGCTGATGGTGGCCGGCCCCTGGGGCTGGGACTTCGCCTTCATGCTGTCGACCTTCGGCTGGAAGGCGGCCCTCATCGTCGTCGTCAACGCCGCCGCTGCGGCGCTGCTGCTGCGGCGCGAGCTGGCCACGCTCGCCCCAGACAGCGAGGCGCGCGTGGCACCCGTGCCGGCGACGATCATCGCCGTGCACCTGCTGTTCCTGGCCGGCGTGGTGGTGTTCGCCCACCACCCGGCGATCTTCATCGCGCTGCTGCTGTTCTTTCTCGGCTTCGCCACCGCCTACGAACGCCACCAGGACCCGCTGCTGCTGCGCGAGGGCCTGCTGGTGGCGTTCTTCCTGGCCGGGCTGGTGGTGCTGGGCGGGCAGCAGCGCTGGTGGCTCGAGCCGCTGCTGCGGGGCCTGCACGCCGACACGGTCTTCGTCGGCGCGATCGCGCTGACCGCCATCACCGACAACGCCGCGCTCACCTACCTGGGCTCGCTCGTCGAAGGACTGAGCCCGGCGTTCAAGGTCGCGCTGGTCGCCGGCGCCGTGACCGGCGGCGGGCTGACGGTGATCGCCAACGCGCCCAACCCGGCCGGGCTGGCGATCCTGCGCAGCCGCTTCGACGACGCATCGGTGCATCCGCTCGGCCTGCTGCTCGGAGCACTGGCGCCGACAATCGTGGCCGCGCTCGGTTTCTGGCTCCTTTGACCATGGTCCAATTCGGCGCATGAGCAACAACGATGGTTCCGACGCCAAGACCGCGGCCGAAGGCGTCCGCCTGTCCAAGGTGCTGGGCCAGCGCGGGTTGGCGTCGCGACGCGAGGCCGACGACTGGATCGCTGCCGGCTGGGTCAGCGTGGACGGCGCTCCGGCGGTGCTGGGCCAGCGAGTGGCGCCCGACGCCAGGATCGAGATCGACCCGATCGCGCAGCGGCAGCAGGCGCAGCGCATGACGGTGCTGCTGCACAAGCCGATCGGCTATGTTTCGGGTCAGGCCGAGGACGGCCACCAGCCCGCCGTCGTGCTGGTCACGGCCGGCAGCCGCTGGAGCGGCGACACGCTGCCGACGCGCTTTCACGCCGGTCATCTGCGCGGCCTGGCGCCGGCCGGGCGCCTGGACATCGACTCGACCGGGCTGCTCGTGCTGACACAGGACGGCCGCATCGCCCGGCAACTGATCGGCGAGGACAGCCACGTCGAGAAGGAGTACCTGGTGCGCGTGCGCCACACCGGGCCCGGACCGCTGCCGCCGGCGCAGATGGCGCTGCTGCAACACGGCCTCTCGCTCGACGGCAAGGCGCTGAAGCCGGCGCGTGTGAGCTGGGCCAACGAGGACCAGTTGCGCTTCGTGCTGCGCGAGGGCCGCAAACGCCAGATCCGCCGCATGTGCGAGTTGGTCGGCCTCGAGGTGCTGGGCCTCAAGCGCGTGCGCATCGGCAGCGTCGCGCTGGCCAGGCTGCCGCCGGGGCAATGGCGCTACCTGCGGCCGGACGAGCGCTTCTGATGGCGCCGCCAGTGCCGGCCACCGCGACGGCCGAGCCCCTGCCCGAGCGCAAGCCCCCGACCACCGCGCCGATGGCAACGAAGGCGGCCGCGGCAGCGCCAGCCACGGCGGGGGCACCGTCTCCGACGCCGGCGACACCGACCACGGCAGCGCCGCCGGGCGTCGCCGCGGTGGCTGCAGCGCGCGCGCCGCTCGAACCCTGGCTGGCCGCACTGGTGCTGGCGCTG
>JBBIPS010000432.1:0-2660 GCA_037442725.1 Burkholderiales bacterium
CTCGCGACCACCGCGCACAGGCCCTCGTCGCGCAGCGCGCCGGCCAGCCGCGCCGCCTGGCGCCGGCCGACCGGGCTGAGCGGGACGTCGAGCTGGCCCTGCAGCCGACCCTCGACGTTCCACGCCGTCTCGCCGTGGCGGATCGCGACGATGCGCGTCAGCTCGCTCACGCCGGCTCGCTCACGCCGGGACGTCGGGCCGGGGCCTCACCCGAGGCGTCAGGTGGCGCCGCGCAGCCGCCGGTTCAGCGTGTAGGTGCCCGAGTGCGTGGCGGCGCCGAGGACGTGGCCGGCGATCGCCTGGCGCACCTGCGCTCCGGTGAAGCCGCCCTCGAGCGGCAGCCGCGGCAGCGCCAGCGCGTACAGCGTGAAGACGTAGTGGTGCACGAGGGTGTCGTTGAACGGCGGGAACGGTCCGTCATAGCCGAAGTACTGCCCCGCCATTTCGGGGTCGGCGGCGAACCAGCCGGTGTAGTCGTTCAGCCCCTGGCGCGCGCCTCGCGGCGCGGCCGGGCCGGTCTTGCCGCGCGCGGTGAAGCCGCGGCTGAACTCGCCTTCGGCCAGGCTGGCCGGCGCCGGCGGCAGGTCGACCAGCAGCCAGTGGAAGAAGTCGACCCGCGGCAGGTCGGCCGGCACTTCGCGGTCGGTCCGGTTGACGTCGTCGCCGCGGCTGGGCACGTCGAAATCGTGGCAGATCAGCGCCAGCGACTGCGTCCCCGCGGGCAGGTCGCTCCACGCCAGGTGCGGGTTGACGTTGTCGGAAAAAGTCACGCCGCCGGCGCCGTCGAGGCGGCCGGCGGCGAAGCGCGCCGGAATCGACTCACCGTTGGCCCAACTGTCGCTCCAGAGTTTCATGGTCCTGTTTCCCTCGGGTGTCCTGAAGTGTTGCCTTGCCGCCCGGTCAGACACCCCAGACGACAGCCTCGGCGGCGGCCTGGGCGCGGCGCAGCATCTCCTGCATCGGCCACAGCCGCCGGCGCGCGGATATCGCCTCGGACTCGGGCAGCGGACTCCCCGACCCGGCGGCCTGGCGCTGCGCGGCGGCGCGCGCCGCATCGTCCTCGGCGATCGCGCGCTCGATGCCGGACAGCGCGTCGGCCAGCGCCGCCGGCTCGATGATCCCGGTGGCCGCCGGCGTGCGGCCGATCGCCCTCAACAGTGCGTCGCCGTGCGGTCCGAGCATGATCACGTCGCCGGCGGCCTTGCTCCTGAACTTGTAGATCATCGCCGGTAGAGGTGGTCGCGCCGGAACGGGTAGGCCGATTGTGCGCCGCGCATCGGCCCGTCGCCGACCCTGCCCGACGGGCGCGAAGCCAGCATCTGGTGCAGCGAGATCCAGCCGTGCTCGAAGCTCATCGCGCTGCCGGCCAGGTACAGCCGATAGGCGCGCAGCACCGACTCGGGGGTGAACTGACGCGCGCGCTCGAGCTGCGACTCGAGCGCGTCGGACCAGTCCCACAGCGTGCGCGCGTAGTGCGGTCGCAGGTTCTCGACATCGAGCGCTTCGAGACCGGCTTCGGCCATCACGCGCAGCACGTGCGACAGATGCAGCAACTCGCCGCCCGGGAAGATGTAGCGCTCGATGAAGTCGCCGATGCCGGCGCCGAGCTGCGAATTGCGCGTGCCGCCGGCGGTGATGCCGTGGTTCAGCAGCAGTCCGCCGGGTGCGAGCAGCCGGCGCACCTTGCGCAAGTAGGTCGGCAACTGCGCGCGCCCGACATGCTCGAACATGCCGATCGACGCGATCTTGTCCCAGGGCTCGTGCTCGGGCAGCGCGCGATAGTCGAGCAGCTGCATGCGCACGCGCCCGTGCAGTCCGCGCTCGTCGATCAGCCGCTGCACGTACGCGTGCTGGTTCTTCGACAGCGTGATGCCGGTGGCGTCGACGCCGTAGTGCTCGGCCGCCCACAGCAGCAGCGCGCCCCAGCCGGCGCCGATGTCGAGGAAGCGCTCGCCCTCGTGCAGCATCAGCTTGCGACAGACGAGGTCGAGCTTGGCCTCCTGTGCCGACGCCAGCGTCATCCCGGGCGTCGCGTAGTAGGCGCACGAGTAGACGCGACGCGCGTCGAGCCACAGCGCGTAGAAGTCGTCCGAGACGTCGTAGTGGAACTGCACCTGTCGCGCGTCGGCCTCGGCGCTGTGCCGGGCGAGCGACTTGCCGCGGCGCAGCAGCTCGCGCCACCAGCCGCCACCTGCGCCCGGCGCGGTGGGGTCGGCAGCGATCACCTGCGCTGCGGCGGCCATCAGGTCGTGCAGGTCGCCCCTGACATCGACGCGGCCCTCGACGAAGTCCTCGGCGAAGCGGCCGACCTGGCCCAGCGCCACGTGCGTCAGCGCGCGCAGGTCGGCCAGCTCGAGCGTCAGGCGCGCCGCGGCGCTGCCGAGGCGGCGTCCGCCGGGCAAGACCAGCGCGGTGGGGGGGTCGAGGCTGAAGAACTTCTGCTGGACGAGCGCTTCGAGGGCTTGCATGGGTCGGGCGGAAGCGGGGGATGCCCGCCCGACTTTAGGAACAAATCAGCGCCCTCGCAAGACGGAGTCTTGTCCAATGAGGTTTGAGCCTGGAGCCGGGCTCGTGATTCCAACGAGGAATGAGCCTGGAGGGGTCTGGGGAAAGGCGATCGAGCGGCTGATGGGCAGCCGCCTGGCGGGGTGTGTCGATCA
>JBBIPS010000433.1:0-2657 GCA_037442725.1 Burkholderiales bacterium
AGGCCGGCCCGCTGGCGCGCCTCGGCGAGCGCGGATTGCAACTGGCGCGCCATGTCGCTGCCGGGTTCGACGCCCCGTATCGCGCGCTCCCAGTGGCGTGCGGCCAGCGCGGCATCACCCTTGTCGAAGGCGACCGTGCCGGCCAGCGACAGGGCCTTGGCGTTGTCGGCGTCGAGCTGCAGCGCCTTGGCGATGAACTTCTCGGGCTCGCCCTCGAGCTTGCGGCCGTTGACCATGCCCAAGGCGTCGGCGTAGTCGGCGTAGGCCTGGGCGTCTTTCGGACGCAGGTCGATGACGCGCTGGTAGGCCTGCAGCGCCTGCGGAAAGCGCCCCATGGCACCGTACGAGCGGCCGAGCATGGTCCAGCCTTCGACGTCGTCGGGGTTGTCCTTGAGCCGATCGGCCAGGCGCTGCGCCATGGCTTCGATCTGCTCCGCGCCCAGCGCGTGCGGCGCGCTGGCGGCGGCGTTCCCGGCCGCCACATCGCCGGTCGCCCCGGGTTGCACGGCGAGCCCGTCGCGATTGCCGAGCCAGGCGTAGCCGGCGGCGCCGAACACCACGACGAAGGCGAGCACGCCGAACGACAGCGTGCGCGACGGGCGCGCTTTGGCTTCGCCGGTCGGGGCCGCGCCCGCCGACGGTGCAGCGCCGGGCTGCAGAACGGCTGCGAGCACTTCGGCCTCGAGCCGCTCGCGCGCCTTGCCGGCCGCATCACCGGTGAGAACGCCGGACTTGATCAGCTCGTCCAGTTGCGCCAGCTGGCGCTTGAGATCATCGATTGGGTTCATTGGCAATCTGTTCGTCAGGGGTATCGGGGTCGAAGGCATCGGCGGCCATGCGCTGGCGTCGACGCAGCAGCGTGACGAGCAGGCCCACGGCCAGCACCATCAGCACGGCCGGGCCGATCCACAGCAGCGCGGTGGTGGACTTGAAGGGCGGGCGATAGAGCACGAAGTCGCCGTAGCGCGCGGTCATGTAATCGATGATCTCGCGCTCGCCCATGCCCTTGGTCAGCATTTCGCGGATCTGGCGACGCAGGTCGTTGGCCAGTTCGGCGTTGGAGTCGGCGATCGTCTGGTTCTGGCACACGAGGCAGCGCAATTCGCTGGATATGGCCAGCATGCGCGCCTCGAGCGCGGGATTCAGCGCTGCCGAGGGCGCCTCGGTGGTGGCCCAGGCCGGGGTAGCCGGCAGCAGCACGGCGACGACGCATGCCAGCGCAGCAAGAACCGATGCGACGCGCAACCGCAAGCTGCGCGCCAGCGCGGCAGCGCCTGCTGCGAGCATTTGCCGGAACATCTCGATGTTTCCTTTCGCAAAGTCGTGGCCGGATGGCGCAACCCTGCGGCCGCTGTGCGACCGGCCTGCCATTCCCCTAGGCGCTTCGGCGGGATTCGATTCAGACATTGAGTTTCCTCAGCAGCGGATCGATCTTGTCGCGCAGCACGGCGGGTGTGACCGGGCCGATCTGCTTCATGCGCACGACCCCCTGGCGGTCGATGACGAAGGTCTCGGGCACGCCGTAGACGCCGAAGTCGATACCGATGCGCCCTTCGGGGTCGGACAGCGACGCGGCGTACGGGTCGCCCAGCTCGCCCAGCCAGGCCAGCGCGTCGGCGCGCTTGTCCTTGTAGTTCAGGCCGTAGATCGGCACCCCGGCGCGGCGCGAGTACGCCACCAGCACCGGGTGCTCTTCACGGCAGGCCACGCACCACGAAGCCCAGACGTTGAGCAGCCAGACCTTGCCGAGCATGTCCTCGCGCCTGATCGTCACCTCGGGCCGCGCCAGCAGCGCGGCGGTGAAGCCCGGCGCGGGCTTGTCGATCAGCGGCGAGGGCACCTCGCGCGGGTCGAGCTTCAGGCCCACCGCGAGGAACGCCGCGAGCACCAGGAACAGCGCGAGCGGCAGCAGCGTGCGCCTCATTGCGCGCCTCCGGCGGTGGCGCCCGCGCCCAGCAGCGGCTCGCTGCGGCTCTGGCGCACACGGTAGCGCCGGTCACTCGCGGCCAGCCCGCCGCCGAGCATCATCACCAGGCAGCCGCCCCAGATCCAGACGATGAAAGGCTTGACCTGCACGCGCACGATCCACTCGCCCGTGGGCAGCTTCTCGCCCATCGAGATGTACAGGTCGCGCAGCGGGTTGCTGTACACCGCGGCCTCGGTCATCGGGTTTCTCTGCACGCGGTAGGTGCGCTTCGCGGGCAGCAGCGTGGCCAGCAGCCGGCCGTCGCGGCTGACTTCGATCTGGCCCTGGGTGGCGACGTAGTTGGGGCCCTGCACGTCGCGCACCGCAACCATGCGGAAGCGGTAGCCGGCCAGTTCGGTGCTGGTGTCCGGGCCCATCTTGACGTCGCTCTCGATGCCGTAGGTGCGCACCATCGCCACGCCGAAGGCGAACAGCGCCACCCCCAGGTGCGCCACCATCATGCCCAGCGCGGCACGCGGGATCAGCCGGGCGCGCCCGAGCACGCTGCCGCCCAGCTTGCCGCGCGGGCGCAGCCGTTCATGCAGATCGACGCCGATGGCCGCGATGATCCAGTACGCCAGCACCAGCCCGCCGGTGGTGGCCGGCTCGATCCGCCCGGCGGCCCAGCCGGTGGCCAACGCGGCGGCCACGGCAAGGGCCAGGCCCCAGCGCAGGCGCCGCGCCAGGCTGG
>JBBIPS010000434.1:0-2651 GCA_037442725.1 Burkholderiales bacterium
CGAGGCGGGCGACGCGGCGGCCACCGCGTGCAGGGCCTCGTTCGTCTGCGCCACCGAAGCCGCCGTCCTGGCCATGCCCAGCGGCACCGAGGCCGCCTTCTTCATCGTCTGGCCTGCCGCGTCGATGCTCTGCTTGACCATCGAGCCGGCCAGGTTCCGGGCGGCCTCGCTGGCGCCGTCCTTGAGCGCGCCGGCGGCCAGTTCGGTGAACTGCTGCGTCAGCGCGCCCCACCACTGCATCGGGTCGACCACGCCGGGCGGGACCGTCGGCATGGCCGTCGCGGCCGCGGATTTCTTTGTCGCCCGGCGCCTGGGCGCCGTCGCGGCCTGGGCCGGCGCCGTGGCGGCCGGGGCCTGCGGCTCGACGACCGGCTCGGGCACGCGGATCCTGAGCGACTCGGTCAGGTCGCCGAGCGAAACGTTCATCGTCTTCAGCGTCGACAAGGTCATGCGCTGCACCTCCAGCGCCTGGATCGTGGCCCCCAGCATGCGCGCGTTCTGTTCGAGCCAGAACTGCACCGTGCGCAGCTCTTCGATACGCTTCTCGAGTTCTTCCGGATTCAACGTCGGCGCGATCCACTGCCCGACCTTGGGCAGCGCCGCGCCGGCGTTCTTGACCAGCCCCTGCAGGAAGTCGAAACCCGGGACGAACTTGGTGAAGGCGGCGGTGGGATCGGTCACGGGTGTCTCCGATGCGGGCTGGCGATGCAGGCTGGCGATGCGCCGCGGCGCCTCACGGTCTGCGGGTGCGGGTGCAGGTTCGGCGCACGCATGGCGATGGTAGCCGTCCGGCAGCGGCGCGTCACATCGATCGCGCGCCATCGACTGCGCACGCTCAGCGCACGGCGGGCTCGAAGCGCATCACACCGTCGTGCTGGCTGAAGTGCATCCTCGACAACAGGTCCATGCCCAGCAGCGGCGCATCGAGCGCTGGCAGCACGGTGACCGGCAGGCGCTGCACGCGCACGCCGCCGTCGAGTTCGATGTCGGCGCGTGCCGCCCAGCCCGTCACGACGCCGCCGGCGGTGCCCGAGCGGGTCCGGCCCTCGACCGTCAGCCCCACGCGCTCGGCCAGCGCCTGCGGCAGCGCGGTGCGGGTGGCGCCGGTGTCGACGAGAAACCCCACGGCCACCCCATTGAGCCGCCCCGGCCAGCGAAAGTGGCCGTCGGCGCCGCGTCGCAGCTCGACCGCACCGCCGTCGGCACTGAACAGCACGCGCTGCTGCCGCGCCTGCCAGGCCTGCAGCGCCAGGAACAACGCGCTGCCCAGCACCAGCCAGACCGTGACGTGCTTGAGCGTGCGCGGGAAGTCGGCCATGCCGGGTTCACTCGCCCACGCTCGCAGCGGACTGGTCCGCCGCAGCGCCGGGGCCGGCGACGCGCTGCGCGATCGCGCCGAACACGCTCTGTCCGTCCGGCCCCGTCATCTCGATGCGGATCGAGTCGCCGAACTGCATGAACCGGGTCTGCGGCGCCCCGCTCTCGATGGTCTCGATGGCGCGTTTCTCGGCGATGCAGCTGTAGCCGTGGGTCCAGTCCTGGTTGCTCACCGTGCCCGATCCGACGATCGAGCCGGCGCGTACGTTGCGGGTGCGGGCCAGGTGGGCGATCAGCTGGCCGAAGTGGAAGGTCATCTCCGGCCCGGCCTCGGTCCGCCCGACGTCGTTGCCATTCCAGGTCGAGCGCAGCGTCAGGTGAACGCGCCCGCCACGCCAGGCCGCTCCGAGCTCGTCCGGCGTGGCCGCCACCGGGCTGAACGCCGTGGCGGGCTTGCCCTGCACGAAGCCGAAGCCCTTGGCCAGCTCGGCCGGGATCAGGTTGCGCAGGCTCCAGTCGTTGGCCAGCATGAGCAGGCGGACGGCTTCGAGCGCCTGCTCGGGCGCCGCGCCGCGCGCGACATCGCCGGTGACCACGGCGACCTCGGACTCGAAATCGATGCCCCAGGTTTCGTCGGCAAAGCAGGCGTCGTCGCACGGGCCGAGCAGGTCGTCGCTGCCGCCCTGGTACATCAGCGGATCGGTGTAGAAGCTCTCGGGCACCGTGGCGCCGCGCGCCTTGCGCACCAGCTCGACGTGGTTGAGGTAGGCCGAGCCGTCGGCCCACTGGCAGGCGCGCGGCAGCGGCGCCATGCAGCGGCGCGGCTCGAACGCGAAGGCGTGGCGCGAGCGGCCCTGGTTCAGGCGGAGGTACAGGTCCTCGAGCTGCGGCGAGATGAAGTTCCAGTCGTCGAGCACCTGCTGCAGCCGCGTCGCGATGCCGCTGGCGTAGTGCGCGCTGGCCAGGTCGCGCGAGACGACGACCAGTTGCCCGTCGCGCGAGCCGTCGTTGTAGGTGGCGAGTTTCATGCGGTGGTCCTCCGGGTTCGACGCCATTGTCCGACGCCGTTCCAGGGCGGGTTCGACTGCGCCGTGGCGCGCCGGGGCGCCGAAGCGCTGCCGGGCAGGAGCCGGGCCGCACGACGGTGCGCCACGCCTCGAGCCGATCGACGCCGGACCAGGGCGCCGACCTGGCGGGCCCAGGGGGGTTGGTGGCAGCATCGGTGCATGTCCGCAGCGCCTACCTCGGCTCAGAAGCGAAGGCCGCGACGCGTCGCCGGCGCGCTGCTGCTGGTGCTGGCCGTCGTGCTGGCGCACGCCTGGCTGCTCGGGCGC
>JBBIPS010000435.1:0-2633 GCA_037442725.1 Burkholderiales bacterium
CTTGATGCTGGCGTCTGTGGCCGCGCCGTTCATCTACTTCCGGCGCAAGGGCTGGTTGCGCTAGCAGCCCGTCGAGCCTTCGGGCGGGCCCGACCCATAGAGGCCTGCAGACTCCTGGCGGCAGCGGCCCCGATGCTCGGTCTCGCACGACGATCGCGCAGGCTGCGCTGAGTTGCGCAGATCGGGTTTCTTGAGGGGGGAGGGGCCGTGCAGCGCCCTGAAGGGAAGTAGGGAGGGAGGGAGGAGGAGGAAACCGCCTCAGGATTTCGATCCGGTGACCCGGACGGCTGCACGGCCAAAAACCATTCGATTCGACGCGATGCAGATCTGCACCGCGCTTCGACCATCAGGCATCGAGTCGGGAAACCGGGATTGGTTCCGTCCGGATCGAATGCGGCGTGGCGGCGACGCAGCGGGCCGGGATGGGAGTGCGCCCGCTGAATGACGCAAGTCTGACTGTTCGGCCGGGCGGTGCTCGCGGCAACGGACCGGAACCCATGTCATCCGACGGGTCTTGTGGCGCCTGCGGGCCCATCGGGCAGCGAGGCTTGCGGCTCCTACAATCAGCGACGCCTGCCAACGGACACCGCGATGCTCTACCCGGAACTCTTCAAACAACTCGAGGCCGTGCGCTGGAACATGGATACCGACATCGCCTGGGACGACTTCGATCCGGCGCTGCTGACCGACGACCAGGCGCGCACGATCAAGATGAATGCCATCACCGAGTGGTCGGCGCTGCCGGCCACCGAGATGTTCCTGCGCGACAACCGCGACGACAGCGATTTCTCGGCCTTCATGAGCGTCTGGTTCTTCGAGGAGCAGAAGCACTCGCTGGTGCTGATGGAATACCTGCGCCGCTTCCGGCCCGAGCTGGTGCCGACCGAGGCCGAGTTGCATCAGGTGCGATTCGAGTTCGACCCGGCGCCCGCGCTCGAGACGCTGATGCTGCACTTCTGCGGTGAGGTGAGGCTCAATCACTGGTACCGGCGCGCCGCCGAGTGGCACACCGAGCCGGTGATCCGGCAGATCTACGAGACGCTGGCGCGCGACGAGGCACGCCACGGCGGCGCCTACCTGCGCTACATGAAGCGTGCGCTCGCCAGGTTCGGCGACGAGGCGCGCGCCGCGTTCACCAAGGTCGGCGTACTGATGGCCAGCGCGCGCCGCACCGCGCAGGCGCTGCACCCGACCAACCTGCACGTCAACGCCGGACTGTTCCCGCGCGACACGGTGCAGAGCCGGCTGCCCGACCCGGCCTGGCTCGAGCGCTGGCTCGACACCCAGATCCGCTTCGACAGCGTCTGGGAAGGCAAGGTCGTCGAGCGCATCCTGCACAACCTCGGGCTGCTGATGGAACGCAGCTTTGCCAGCGTGCAGGAGTTGAACCGCTACCGCAAGGAGGTCGCGGCCGCCCTGGCCGCCGCCGGACGCGATCCGGGCGCCCAGGCGGCGTGATCGACGACCGCCTGGCGGCCGTTGGGGCCGATTTCAGCCCTTCTTCGCCAGCGCGGCGATGCGTTCCTGGTCGGTCTTGCGATCGGCGCTGACCTTCTGCGCCGTGGGCCGCTGGCCGACCAGCGCGGCGTAGGGCTTCCAGTCGACACCGCCGGCGGCGAGCAGGTCCTCGCCGAGGACGATCTTGCTGGCCATCGCGACCAGCGGCAGGCTGACCCAGGCGGCGCAATCGGCCTGGGTGAAGCGCTCGCCCGCCACGTACGGCGCGAACCTGGCCAGTCGCTTGAAGCCGGCGATGTTCTTCACCAGCTGCTTGCGCACCCGCTCCTGCGTCTCCTCGCTGACGCTGCCGCCGAAGAAGGCCTGCTTGTACAGCTCGCGCGCCACCAGTTCGAGGTGCAGCTCGATGAAGGTGATCAGCTCGTGCACCTTGGCCCGCCCCCAGGCATCGTCGGGCAGCAGCGGCACCTGGGGGTAGACGCTTTCCAGGTAGTCGAGGATGACCTGGCTCTCGCACAGCGCGCCCTGGCCGGTGCGGATGAAGGGCACCTTGCCCAGCGGCGAGCACGACAGGACGGCCTCGTCCTTCGACCCGGTCATCACCATTTCCTCCTTGAACTCGATGCCCTTTTCCAGCAGGGCCAGCTTGACCTTGTTGTAGTAGTTCGACAGCGCGAATCCGCAAAGCGTGATCATCGTCGGTCTCCTGTTCCGCGGCTTGCAGTCTATGCGTCGCAGCACGGCACGCGACGACGCCAACGCGACATCCGTTGCCGCGACCTCAAGGCACGGCCGCGTCGCGCCGGCCGATCCGCCGCCCGACGACAGCGCACAGCAGCCCGGCGACGCTGCCGCTGACATGGGCCAGCGGCGCGACCGCGAAGTCCCAGCCCGGGCTCGGTCGCAGCGGCCCCTGCCACGGCGCCTCGAGCATCAGCTTGGCGGCCAACCCGCCGAGCAGCGCCAGGCCGATCCAGCGCTGTCGCGCGTGCCTGGCGGCGATCAAGCGCACCGCCACGATGGCCACCCCGGCGTGCAGCACGCCCGACAGACCGGCGTAGTGCGCGAGCGCTGGTTGCGCGAGCAGGCCGAGCTGGGTCAACGGCCAGGCCAGCGCCCAGGCCAGCGCGTCGCGGGCGTCGCAGCGCGCGGCGCGACCGAGCGCGGCAACGAGT
>JBBIPS010000436.1:0-2632 GCA_037442725.1 Burkholderiales bacterium
GGCGCGCCGCGAGCGGCGCGCCGCGCTGGCGCTGCTGTGGCGCTGCGCCGCCCCCGAGATCGCGCTGCTGCGCGCGGCACTGTTCTGGCTGGCACTGGCCGCCGCGCTGGAAGCCATCGGCCCGGTGCTGGGCAAGTCCTTCATCGACCGCTACCTGCTGCCGCACCACGCCGACGCGGCTGCCATCGCCGCCCTGCTCGGTGGCGCCTGGATCGCCGGCTGCATCGCCAGCGCGCTGCGCTACGGCCAGCTCGTCCGGCTCGCCGGCGTGGCGATGCGATCGGTGCAGCGCATCCGCGAATCGGTGTACGGCCACGTGCTGCGGCTGCCGATCGCCTTCTTCGACCGCGCCATCACCGGCCAGCTCGTCAGCCGCGTCACCAACGACACCGAGGCCGTCAAGACGCTGTACGTGCAGGTGCTGTTCGTGCTGCTCGACAGCGTCATCACGCTGGCCGGCATGCTGGTGATGATGGCCTGGCTCGACTGGCGCCTGATGCTGATCGTCGCGACGCTGGTGCCCGCCGTGTTCGCCATCGTCTGGCTCTACCAGCGCTGGTCGGCGCCGGCGGTGACGCGCAGCCGCGCGCTGCGCAGCGACATCAATGCGCAGGCCGCGGAATCGATCGCTGGCATGGCGGTGCTCCAGGCCAGCGGCGCGACACGGGCGTTCGGCCGGCGCTTCGCGGCCACCAACGAGGCCCAGTTCGCCGCCCGGCGCGACGAACTGCGCGCCAACGCCTGGCTGCTGCGGCCGGCGCTGGACTTCCTCAACGTCGCGATGCTGGCCGCGGTGCTCGTCGTCTACGGCCAGCGCGGCGCGGGCCAGGGCGCGGGGTTGAGCGCGCTGCAGGTCGGCGTGCTCTACGCCTTCGTCAGCTACATCGCGCGCGTCGTCGAGCCGCTGGTGCAGATCACGATGCAGTTCTCGCAGTTGCAGCAGGCGGTGGTGGCCGCAGCGCGCGTGAACACGCTGCTGGCCGCGGCCGAGGCGCCGCCGCCGCGCGCCGCGGGCACGATCGGCGCCGGGCGCATCTCGGTGCGCGAGCTGCACTTCGGCTACGCGCCGGGCGAGCCGGTGCTGCACGGACTGGACCTGGAGATCGCCGCCGGCAGCTTCGTCGGCGTCGTCGGCGCCACCGGCAGCGGCAAGACGACCTTGTTGTCGCTGCTGCTGCGCTTCTACGAGGCCAGCCCGCAGGCGCTGGCGATCGACGGCCAGCCGCTCGGGCAGATCGCCGATGTGCAGTTCCGCAGCAAGGTCGCGCTGGTGCCGCAGGAGCCGTTCCTGCTCGCGGCCAGCGCGCGCGAGAACATCACGATGGGCCGCGCCCTGGGCGCGGCGCAGGTCGAGGCGGCGGCGCGGGCGGCGTGCGCGCACGACTTCATCGTCGGGCTCGAGCACGGCTACGACACCCCGCTCGGCGAAGGCGGCGCGCGGCTGTCGGTGGGCCAGAAGCAGTTGATCGCATTGGCGCGTGCGCTGGCGGGGCAGCCGCGCATCCTGTTCCTCGACGAGGCGACCTCGCACATCGACAGCCAGACCGAGGCGCTGGTGCAGCGCGCGCTGGCCGAGCTGCACGGCCAGGTCACCGTGGTGGCGATCGCGCACCGGCTGTCCACCATCCGTGCCGCCGACGAGATCGTCGTGCTCCAGCACGGCCACATCGCCGAGCGCGGCGCACACACCGCGCTGATGGCCATCGACGGCGGCCTGTACCAGCGGCTGGTGCAGTTGCAGCAATTGCAGGAAGCCGACGCCGGCGACGTGGCCAGCGTCGGCGCCGCGGGTGAACCGTGCACGCAAGACGATCGATGCCGCAGGTGAATTCGCCGCGCCGGGCGGGTCGAATGAAGCGGATGAACCGGGCGAACGTGGCCCGCTCACGCGGCCCGGGCGCAACGCTCAGTCTGCTCGCATCACACGATAGGCACGCTGGCTGGACTCGACGAGCACATGGCGCCGGACGACCCAGCGCAGCGGCGTCAGCGGCGGCGGCACAGCCGAGCGTGCGCCGCGCGCCAGCGTCACGTGCGGGGTGAAGCCCCCGCCATCGGCCGGCACACCGGCGGCCTGCAGTGCCAGGTCGAGGCGCTGCTGCAAGTCGACCAGTGCCGCCGGGACAGCGCTCGGCAGCAGCACGGCGCAGCCATTGCGCCACACCGCCGCTGCGTCCAGCCACAGCTCGAACGGATCGCGCAGCACGAGGCAGTCTTCGACGTAGCGACGCAGCGGCTGCCACGCGGCATCGTCCAGCCAGCTGTGCATGGAGCGCGGCCAGGACGGCGGCGTCTCCGTGTTCGCGAACCGCTGCATGCACCGCGGCACCACCGTGTGCTCCGCGCCCCGCGGCCACGCGCGCACGTTCACGTGCCCCTATCACGGCTGGACGTACGGCCTGGGCGGCGAGCTCCTCTACGAGCCCGCGGTCAAGGGCAACCGGTTCGGGCCCAACCAGACGCCGCTCCCCGCCGGCGTCACCTTCAACGCCGCCACCGGCGCCTGGAAGTCGCGCTTCTGCGCGAGGAACCAGTTGTCGTACGCCGCGTGCGCGGAGTCGGCGGTCTTGACGTGCGCGGGGAGCTGCTGCTCGATCCCCGGCTTGTTGAACGCGATCGCAGGGCCGGCCAT
>JBBIPS010000437.1:0-2593 GCA_037442725.1 Burkholderiales bacterium
CCGTCGGTGTTGCGCCTGCAGTCGCGGCCGCTCCGGCCGCGGCAGCCGCTCCGGCCGTCGCTGCCGGTACCGGTTCCGCGCCGTCGACGGTGCTGTGCGTCGACGATGAGCCCAACATCCTGTCGGCGCTCAAGCGCGTGCTGCGCGCTGCCGGTCACCGCGTGCTGTGCGCCGACAGCGGTGCCGCGGCACTCGTGACGCTCGAGACGGCGCCGGTGGACCTGATCATCTCGGACATGCGCATGCCGGGCATGGACGGCGCGCAGCTGCTCGAGCAGGTGCGCGCGCGCTGGCCGCAGGTGGTGCGCCTGCTGCTCACCGGCCATGCCGACATGGACTCGACGGTGGCGGCGATCAACCGCGGCGGCATCCTGCGCTACCTGCGCAAGCCGTGGGACGAACCCGAGCTGCTCGGCGCCGTGCACGACGGCCTGGAGCGGCGCGCGCTGCAGCGCGAGCGCGACCGACTCGAAGCGCTGACGCGGCAACAGAACGTCGAGCTGGGCAGGCTGAACCATGCGCTGGAAGCCCGCGTCGAGGCGCGCACCGCAGAGCTCAAGCAGGCCAACCAGAGGCTCCAGCATGGCTACCTCAAGTCGATCAGGGTCTTCTCCAACCTGCTCGAACTGCGCGGCGACCGCTTTGCCGGCCATGGCCGGCGCGTGGCCGAGACGGCGCGCAACATCGCGCGCACGATGGCGCTGCCCGATCTCGAAGTGCAGCAGGTCTTCGTCGCCGGCCTGCTTCACGACATCGGCCTGATCGGCAGCGCCGATCGGCTGCTGGCCAAGCCGGTGTCGCGCTACAGCGCCGAGGAGATGGCGCTGTACCGCACGCACCCGGTCGTGGCCGAGCAGTCGCTGATGGCGCTCGACGACCTGCAGCCGATCCTGCCGCTGATCCGCGGCCACCATGAGCTCTTCGACGGCCAGGGCTTCCCGGACGGCCTGGCCGGCGCGGCGATCCCGCTCGGCGCACGCATCCTGGCCGTCGCCGACGCGTTCGACCACCTGCAGAAGGGCTACGTCGTCGAGACCGGCCTGAGCGCCCAGGAAGCGCGCACGCTGATGCAGCACGCGCGCGGCAGCCAGTTCGACCCCGAGGTGGTCGACGTCTTCCTCTTCATCACCGAGCCGGCGCCACCGAAGGTCGCGACGTCGCGGCGGGTTGCGTCGGACGGACTCGAGCCCGACATGGTGCTGGCACACGACCTGGTCTCGACGCGCGGCATCCTGATGCTCACCGCGGGACATCGCCTGACGCCGGCGCTGATCCGCCGCATCCGCGAGTTCGAGCAGCGCGAAGGCGGCCAGCTCGAGATCCACATCGAACTGCGGGGCAACCCATGAGCGCGATCGCGGGCCGCATCCTGATCGTCGACGACGAGCCGTACGTGCTCGCGGCGCTGCTGCGCGCGCTGCGGCTGCGCCTGGGCCGGCGGGTGCAGGTGCGAACCCAGGTCGACGCCTGGGACGCGCTGGCGCTGGCGCGCGAGCAGGCGTTCGACGTCGTGATCTCGGACCTGCGCATGCCGAAGATGGACGGCATCACGCTGCTCGCGCGCATCGCGCTGCTGCAGCCGCACAGCGTGCGCATGATCCTGACCGGATCGGCCGATTTCGGCACCGCGCAGCGCGCCATCAACGAGTCCGGCGTGTTCCGCTACCTGACCAAGCCGTGGCACGACACCGAACTCACGGCGCACATCGAGGCCGCGCTCGCGCTGGCGCAGCAGGCGCGCTCGCAACGCGAACAGGCCGAACAGTGGCAGGCGCAGGCCGTGGCGCCGAACGCGCAGGAGCTCGAGCGGCAGCGCCTGGAAGCCCTCGAGCCCGGACTCACCCGCGTCGAGTGGGGGCCGCAGGGCGAGGTGCTGATGCCCGGTCTGCTCGACGCCGGTGCCGGCAAGCCGGCCGGCAACTAGGTTGGCGCGAGGCTGCGCCGCGCCGCCATCGTCGACGCAAGGAAAAGGCCGGCGCATGGCCGGCCTTCGATCGTCGATGGCGTGACGCGCGGCGCGGGTGCGCGCGCGTGGCGCTCACTTCAGGTGCGCGTTGATCAGCTTGGTCATCTCGAACATCGACACCTGGGCCTGCTTGAAGATCTCCCTCAGCTTGGCGTCGGCGTTGATCATCGTGCGCTTGACGTTGTCCTGCAGCTTGTTCTTCTTGATGTATTCCCACACCTTCTTGGTCACCTCGGTGCGCGGCATCGCCTTGTCGCCGATCACGGCGGCCAGCGCCGCGCTCGGCGTCATCGCCTTCATGAAGGCGGCATTGGGCGTGCGCTTGACCGCAGCCTTCTTGGCGGGCGCCTTCCTGGCCGGAGCCTTCTTGGCTGCAGCCGCCTTCTTCGCCGGAGCCTTCTTGACCGCAGCCTTCTTGGCGGGTGCCTTCTTGGCGGGTGCCTTCTTGGCCGCAGTGGCCTTCTTCGCAGTTGCCATGTTGATTCTCTCCATCATGAGTGGTTGATGTGCCGGCGGCCGGGATGGGGTCTGCATGCACCCTCGTTTCTCTCTTGGCCTGCCGCGGGCGCAATGGTACTGCGCGGTCACTGCACTGAGAAGCCGTCCTCCCTCGTAAAACATGCTTTC
>JBBIPS010000438.1:0-2583 GCA_037442725.1 Burkholderiales bacterium
CGCGCCTCGACACCCTTGCGCACCCACACCTCCTCCTGCGCCAGCAGCTTGTCGGCGCGCGCGCCGGCCAGTGCCTCGGCGTCGAGCTCGCGCGCCTTGGCCGCCTCGTAGGCGCTGAAGTTGCCGGGGTAGCTGCGCAACACGCCGCGGTCGAGCTCGACGATGCGCGTGGCCACCGTGTCGATGAAGGCGCGGTCGTGCGAGACCACCACCAGCGCGCCGCGCCACGTCAGCAACAGCTCCTGCAGCCAGTCGATGGCATCGAGGTCAAGGTGATTCGTCGGCTCGTCGAGCAGCAGCACGTCCGGACTGGCCACCAGCGCCTGCGCGAGCGCAACGCGCTTGGCGGTGCCGCCTGAGAGCGTGTCGACGACCGCCTGCGGCTCGAGCTGCAGCCGGTGCAGCGCCTCGTCGACGCGCTGCTCCCAGGTCCATCCGTCGAGCGCCTCGATGCGCGTCTGCATCGCATCCAGGTCGTCCCCGGGCACATGCGCCTCGAAGCGCTGGCGCAGCGCCTTGGCTTCGGCCACACCCTGGCTGACCACGTCGAACACCGCCGCGCCGACCGCGAAGTCAGGCTCCTGCGGCACGTAGTAGCGGCGCAGCCCCTGCTGCAACTGCAGCACGCCGTCGTCGAGCCGCTCGCTGCCGGCCAGCACCTTGAGCAGGCTCGACTTGCCGCTGCCGTTGCGCCCGATCAGCGCGACGCGCTCGCCGGGCTCGAGCGCGAAGGCGGTGCGGTCGAGCAGCGGCACGTGGCCGTAGGCGAGCTGCGCGTTGGACAGGGTGACGAGCGCCATCCTCGGATTGTCCGCCGCGCCCGCGCCCTGCCACGCGGCGCGAGCCGGCGCGACGAGCTCCAGGCCGTACCAGCCGGTGGTCCAACCTCAGCGCCGACGCACTGCTCGCCGCCTGGCCACGGGCGGCGGCAATGCGCCTTCGAAAGGGTTGACGATGCGCACGCCTGCGATCGAGGCCCCCGCCTGCAGATCCTCGGTCAGCACCACGACGCAGCCGCTTTGACGCGCCGCCTGCAGTATCAACGCGTCCCAGATCGATACCTGGTGCAACGCGTGCAGATCGAGCGCATCGAGCACGGCTGCCGATGACGCGTTGACGGTCTCGAAACGGCTGTACAAGCGCACCCGGGAGCGCACGAGGTCGAGCGGCAACGCGAGTTTTCGAATCGCCGCGTTGACGAATTCGTGCAGCACCTGGGTCGAGATCACGCCGGTGCCTGCGCGCAGGTGATCGGCGATCAACGTCGTCGCCACACCCTGCTTGTCGGCGGCGTCGGCCGAGTCGGCGTAGACCAGCACGTTGGCGTCGATGAAGCTACGCACGGCGATGCATTTCGTCGCGGTCGAAGCGCCAGCCGCGAAGCCGCCCGGGCGTTCTGGCGGTCGATTCGAGAAACGCAGCGATCTCGGTTTCGAGCTGGGCGCGACCCGCCAGTTGCTCGAGGTGATCGCGTACCGCCTGATTCAGGCTCTTGCCCAGCGCCTGCGCGGCCCGCCGCGCCTGTTCAGCGATGCGCTCGTCGATCGAGAGGGTGATGTTCATGTCGACTCCACGGAGGATGTGCGCACAGTATACGTGTGCAGCGACTCGCCATGAACCGCCGCCCCGGGCCGGCGCAGCGAGATCCGAGCAGGGCTATCGAGCTCGACGCACCCGGCCGTCGCACACGCCATCGGGGTCCACGTCGCCGAGGGTCGAAGGGGCGCCCGAACTCCTCGCGACCGCAACACGGGGCTTCACGCCTTTAACTGCTGCTCCAGCGCGTCGACGAACATCGCCGCGACATCGAACCCGGTCTGCTCGGTGATCTCGCGGAAGCAGGTCGGGCTGGTGACGTTGATCTCGGTGAGGCAGTCGCCGATCACGTCCAGCCCGACCAGCAGCAGGCCGCGCGCGGCCAGGGTCGGGCCGAGCGCGCCGGCGATCTCGCGGTCGCGCTCGCTCAGGGGCTGAGCCACCCCCTTGCCGCCCGCGGCCAGGTTGCCGCGGATCTCGCTGCCCTGCGGAATGCGCGCCAGGCAGAACGGCACCGGCGCGCCGCCGATGACCAGCACGCGCTTGTCGCCGCGGAGGATCTGGCTCAGGTACTTCTGCACCATCACCGTCTGCGTGCCGCTGCGGTTGAGCGTCTCGGTGATCGAGCCCAGGTTGAGGCCGTCGGCGGCGACACGGAAGATGCCCATGCCGCCCATGCCGTCGAGCGGCTTGAGGATGATGTCGCGGTGCTCGGCGTGAAAGGCGCGCACCGCCTGCTCGCTGCGCGTGACGAGCGTCGGCGCGATGAACTGCGGGAACTCGAGGATCGCCAGCTTCTCGGGGTGGTCGCGCAGCGCCGCGGGCCGGTTGAAGACCCTGGCCCCCTCGCGCTCGGCCTGGCCGAGCAGGTGGGTGGCGTAGAAGTACTCGCTGTCGAAGGGCGGGTCCTTGCGCATCAGCACGGCGCCGCAGTCGGCCAGCGCCAGCTCGCGCTCGACGACGACGTCGAACCAGGCCGCGTCGTCATCGCTGGGGGTGATGGCGCGGGCGTCGCGGGCGACGACGCGCGCGCCGCGCCGCCAGACC
>JBBIPS010000439.1:0-2580 GCA_037442725.1 Burkholderiales bacterium
GCCGCGTCGTCGCCCGCGCCGGTCGCGGTCCGACCTGCAGCGGCGCAGCACGCGCCGCCGGCATCGCCTGTGCCGGTGCCTGACCGCCGGGCGGGAACGCCAGCAGGCGCAGCAGCACCATCGTCAACGCGGCGTACTCGTCGGAGACCAGGCTCAGCTCGGCTCGGCCGTGCACGGCGATGCTGTACAGCAGTTGCGTCTCGTCGGCCGGCATCGTCGCCGCGAGCTGGCGCACATCGGCAGTCTGGGCGTCGTCGTCGTCGAGCGCGCCCGGCACCGCCTGCTCGACCGCCATCTGCTGCAGCAGCGCGGCCAGCTCTTCGAGCGTGCCGGCCGCCGACAGACCCAGCGTGCGCAGCGTGGCGACGGTGTCGAGCACGGCAGCGCCGTCGCGCGCGGCCAGCGCCTGCACCAGCGTGGCCACATGATTTCGATCGACGCTGCCGAGCATCGCGCGCACGCCGGCCTCGTCGAGCCGCCCGCCGCCGTAGGCGATGGCCTGGTCGGCAAGCGAGAGCGCATCGCGCATCGAGCCGCGCGCCGCGCGGGCGAGCAGGCGCAGCGCGCCGGCGTCGGCAGCGACACCCTCGGCCTGCAGCACGGTCTGCAGGTGGGCACGCACGACCTCGGGTGCCATCGGCCGCAGGTTGAACTGCAGGCAGCGGCTCAGCACCGTGGGCAGCATCTTGTCCGGGTCGGTCGTGGCGAGGACGAACTTGAGGTAGTCCGGCGGCTCCTCGAGCGTCTTGAGCAACGCGTTGAAGGCATCCTTCGTGAGCTGGTGCGCCTCGTCGATCATGAAGACCTTGAAACGGCCGACGCTGGGCTTGTAGGCGGCGCGCTCGATCAGATCGCGGATCTCCTCGATGCTGCGGTTCGACGCGGCGTCGAGCTCGATGTAGTCGATGTAGCGGTCGGCGTCGATCTCGGTGCAGGCCGGGCATTGCCCGCACGGGTGGGCGGTGACACCGCCGCTGCCGTCCGGCCCGGTGCAGTTCAGGCTCTTGGCGAGGATGCGGCTGACGGTCGTCTTGCCGATGCCTCGCGTGCCGGTGAAGAGGTAGGCATGGTGCAAGCGGCCCGATTGCAGCGCGTTGGTCAGCGCCCGCACCACATGCTCCTGGCCGACCATCTGCTCGAAGCTGCGCGGCCGGTACTTGCGCGCCAGGACGACATGACTCATGCGTCGATTCTACGGGGGCGCTGCGTTCCGCACGGTACCGGCAAGCGCCGCAAACCGCACCAGCGGCTGGCCGATAATCGGCCCGATGGATCCCACCGCGACCCCCGCAATGCGCGCCGCAACGGCCGCTTCGCCCGACACGCTCAGCTACGGCCAGGCCGGGGTCGACTACGACCTGATCGACCCGCTCAAGGTGAGCGCGCAGCATGCCGCCGCGACCACCGCCAGCCAACTCGCCGGGCATGGCTTCAGCGAAGTCAGCGCCTCGCGCGGCGAGTCGGCGTACGTCGTCGACGTCGGTCCGTTCTACATCGCGTCGATCGTCGAGTGCCTGGGCTCGAAGGCGCTCGTCGCCGACGAGATGGCCCGGCTCACGGGACGCAGCTGGTACGCCGCAATCGCGCAGGACACGATCGCGATGGCCGTCAACGACCTGATCACCGTCGGCGCCACACCGCTGGTGGTGCAGGCCTACTGGGCCGCCGGTGGCTCGGACTGGTTCGGTGACGCCGCGCGCGCGCAAGCGCTGGTGGCTGGCTGGAAGCAGGCCTGCGAGGATTGCGGCGTGGCCTGGGGCGGCGGCGAAACACCGGCGCTGGCCGGCATCGTCGAGGCCGGCCGCATCGACCTGGCCGCCTCGTGCACCGGTCTGGTCAATCCGCGGCAGCGGCTGTCGCTCGGTGACAAGCTCGGCCCCGGCGACGCGATCGTCCTGCTCGATTCGAGCGGCATCCACGCCAACGGCTTGAGCCTGGCGCGCAAGCTGGTCGAGCGGCTGCCGCAGGGTTGGCTGACCGAAGTCGAGCCGGGCTTGGGCTACGGCGCCGCGCTGCTGGCACCGACGACGCTGTACTCGCCGGTGACCGAGGCCTTGTGGCGCGCCGGCATCGTGCCGCACTACTGCGCCAACATCACCGGCCATGGCTGGCGCAAGCTGCTGCGCCATCCGGCGCGCCTGACCTACCGCATGCACACGCTGCCACCCGTGCCGCCGGTGCTGCGCTTCATCCAGCAGCAGGCCCGGCAGGACGACCGCGAGGCCTACGGCACGCTCAACATGGGCGCGGGCTTCGCGCTCTTCGTCGCCGCCGAAGACGCCGACCGAACGGTGCAGGCGGCGCGGGCGCTGGGCATCGGCGCGCGCGTGGCCGGCCGGGTCGAGGCCGGGCCCAAACGCCTGCTGATCGAGCCGCTGGTGATCACCTTCGACGACGACGACCTGCAGTTGCGCTGAGGCAGCAACCCTCGCCGCCGAGTGCGCCGGCCGGTCGCGCAGCTACAGTCTTTTCCAATCCAGGTATGAGCCTGGAGCGACCTGGGATCGGCGACGCGAAGCGAGTCGATCCGTTGTAGACGAGCGGCAGTGTATTGGCCGCTGTTCATGTCGTAGTCGCAGG
>JBBIPS010000440.1:0-2566 GCA_037442725.1 Burkholderiales bacterium
GGCCGGCGCCGACGTCACCGAGTTCGGCACGCCGAAGGCCACGCGCGAGCCCAGCCTGCGCACCGTCATCGAGCTGATCGAGCGGAGCGCCAAACCGGTGGTCGCCGCGATCGCCGGCCAGTGCCTGGGCGGCGGGCTCGAGCTGGCGCTGGGCTGCCACTTCCGCGTCGCGCTGGCCGACGCGATGCTCGGCCTGCCGGAGGTCAGGCTCGGGCTGCTGCCGGGCGCCGGCGGAACGCAGCGCCTGCCGCGCCTGGTGGGCCTCGAGAAGGCCCTCGACATGATCGTCGGCGGGGTGCCGGTCGCGGCCGGCCAGCTCGCCAACACGGCGCTGATCGACCGCCTGGTCGAGCGCGACCTGGTCGACGCCGCGGTCGCCTTCGCCGACGAGGTCGTCGAGCGCAGGCTGCCGCTGCGCCGCGTGCGCGACCTGAAGGTCAGCCACCCGCAGGGCGAGGCCTTCGTGCAGTTCGCGCGCAACACGGTGGCCGCGACGGCCAAGGGTTTCCCGGCCCCGCTCAAGTGCGTCGAGATGGTCGCGAACTCGCTCGCGAAGTCGTTCGACGAGGGCCTGCGGCTCGAACGCGAGGCCTTCCTCGCGCTGATGCAGTCGCCCGAGTCGCGTGCGCTGCGCCATGTCTTCGCTGCCGAGCGCGCGGCGGCCAAGCTCCCCGACGTTCCCGCCGACACCAGGCTGCGACCGATCGAGAAGGTCGGCGTGATTGGCGCCGGGACGATGGGCGGCGGCATCACGATGAACTTCCTCAACGCCGGCATCCCGGTGGTGCTGCTCGAGATGAAGCAGGAGGCGCTCGACAAGGGTCTGGCCACGATCCGCAGGAACTACGAGAACTCGATGAAGAAGGGCAGGATGACGCCGGCGCAGGTCGAGCAGCGCCTGGCGCTGGTCACGCCGACGCTGGGTTATGACGCGCTGGCGGACGTCGACCTCGCGATCGAGGCGGTGTTCGAGGCCATCGACGTCAAGCGCTCGGTGTTCGAGGCGCTCGACCAGGCCTGCAAGCCGGGTGCGATCCTGGCGTCGAACACCTCGTACCTCGACCTGAACCGGATCGCCGGCTTCACGCAGCGCCCGCAGGACGTGATCGGGCTGCACTTCTTCAGCCCGGCCAACGTGATGCGGCTGCTCGAGATCGTCCGCGGTGCCCGGACCGCGCCCGACGTGCTCGCCACCTGCATGGCGCTGGCCAGGACGATCAGGAAGATCGCGGTGGTGGCCGGTGTCTGCGACGGCTTCATCGGCAACCGCATGCTGGCGCGCTACGGCGCGGCGGCGTACGGGTTGATCAACGCCGGCGCGCTGCCGCAGCAGGTCGACGCCGCGCTGCAGCAGTTCGGCCTGGCGATGGGGCCGTTCCGGATGGGCGACCTGGCCGGCCTGGACATCGGCTGGGCCACGCGCAAGCGCCGTGCCGCCGAGGCCGGCACGCCGATGCAGCCAGTCATCGCCGACAAGCTGTGCGAGGCCGGCCGCTTCGGCCAGAAGACCGGCGCCGGCTGGTACCGCTACGAGGCCGGCAGGCGCGAGCCGATTCCCGACCCGGCCGTCGAGCGGATGATCGACGAGTACCGAGCCGCGCACGGCATCACGGCGCGCCGGATCGACAACGCCGAGATCGTCGAGCGCTGCGTCTACGCGCTCGTCAACGAGGGCGCGCGCATCCTCGAGCAGGGCATCGCTGCGCGCGCGTCGGACATCGACATCGTCTACCTCAACGGCTACGGCTTCCCGCTGCGCCGCGGCGGCCCGATGCTCTACGCCGATGTCGTCGGCCTGCCCAACGTCGTGCGCGCACTGCGTCGCTTCGCTGCCGAGCCCGGCGCCGACGCGTCGTGGCAGCCGGCGCCGCTGCTGGTGCGACTGGCCGCGGAGGGCAGGACCTTCAACTGACGCGCCGGGCCGAGCGCTTCAGCCCCGCGCCGGGTCGGCGCGATCCACGCTGAGCCCGACCTTCGCGCTGCACGCCGTCACTGCCGGCTTCCGTCCAGCCGCGCCGGCCACTGGAACGCCGCCGGCTGCCCGTCGATGAAGCGCTGCACCGCGTCGGCGTGGTAGCCGCTCTGGAAGCACAGCGCCTGCCGGTCGGCCTCGGCGTCCAGCGCCGTCGGCAGGTCGGTGGCCAGCGCCATGCCGAGCCCGCGCTTGACGAGGCTGGTGGCCAGCGGCGAGGCGCCAGTGAAGCTGCGCGCCAGTGCCCGGGCGCGCGCCAGCAGCGCGTCGGCGGGGACCAGCTCCAGCACGATGCCCAGCCGCAGCGCCTCGTCGGCACCCACCTCGCGCGCCGACAGCATCAGCTCCCTGGCGCGCTGCACGCCGACGACGCGCGGCAGCGTGTGCATCGCAGCGAAGTCGGGGACCAGCCCGACGCGCATGAACGACATGCAGAAGCGCGCACGCGGGCTGGCGACGACGAAGTCGGCCAGCAGCGCCAGGCTGAACCCCGCGCCGTAGGCCGGCCCGTCGACCGCGGCGATGACCGGCCGATCGAGCTCGGCGAGCGCACGCAGCCACGGCTGCACCTCGCGCATGCGCTCGCGCCAGCCC
>JBBIPS010000441.1:0-2560 GCA_037442725.1 Burkholderiales bacterium
CGTCGATGATGGCGGCGACCAGGCCAGCGCGCTGACCGCCGACCAGCGCCAGAGCGGCGACATCCTGCTGTGCTGCGCCTGCGCGCTGTCCGATGTCGAGGTCGAGCCGGTGGCTGACGCCGAGGGCGAAGGCGCCGCGACGGGCCGCGGCCACGGCGTGTACCGCGCGCGCGTGGCGGGCCTCGACCGGCTGGCGCCCGAAGTGATGAAGCTCACGCTGGCGCTCGAGGACGGTCGCCGCATCGCCTTTCAGGCCGGCCAGTACATCAACATCCTGCTCGACGACGACCCCGCCGACGCGGCGCGCAGCGGCGAGCGCGACGCAACGCGCAACATCCCGCGCCGCGCCTACTCGTTCACCGCGCCCTCCGGCGAGACGTCGCGCATCGAACTGCACCTGCGGCGCATGCCCGGCGGGCGCTTCACGACCCGCGTCTTCGAGCAGATGCGGCTCGGCGACGAGTTGCGCCTCGAGGGGCCGCTGGGCAGCTTCCTGCTGCGCGAGCCGAGTGCGAGGCCGATCATCTTCGTCGCCGGCGCGACCGGCTTCGCGCCGGTCAAGAGCCTGCTCGAGGAAGCCTTCCGCGCCGGTGTGGCCAAGCCGCTGCACCTGTACTGGGGCGTGCGCACACCGCAAGACCTGTACCTGCGCGAGCTGGCCGAGGCCTGGGCGCGCGAGCACGCCAATTTCCACTTCGTCCCGGTCGTCTCCGAGCCGGCGCCGGGCGACCACTGGCAGGGTCGCACCGGGCTCGTGCACGAAGCCATCCTGGCCGACTTCCCCGACCTGTCGGGCCACCTCGTCTACGCCTGCGGCTCGGTCAGCATGGTCGAGGCCGCGCGTCCGGCATTCGTCAGCCACGGCCTGGGCGAGGAGGCCTGTTTCTCCGATGCCTTCACGCCCGCGAGATCGATCGGTTCTTGATGTTCGTCAATGTCGCGATCGCGACTGTCGAGCAAGATCACGCTCATGGCTGAATTCGCCGATTCGATCCCCATCGCACCCCGACACGGGCGCAACGACTGCGGCAGTTGCCTGCACAGCAACTACGGCCCGGTGTGTCAGGACTCGCTCGGCGAGCCATGTGCGGTGCCGGTGCTGGTCGGCCCGCCCGATCAGCTGCGGCGCGTGCTGGAGGCGATCGATGTCGCGCTGGGTGGCACCGAGACACAGCGCGGCCGGCGCTGGGTGCAGGCGCTCACGATCGAGCCCGGCGAGGTTGAGCTGACGTTGGCCGTCGGCCCGGGCTGCGGAGGCACCGAGCTGGCCGCCGCGGCGTTCGAGGCGCTGCGCGGCCTGCTGCCGGATACCGACATCTACGTCGGACACGCCCGGAGCTAGGCGCCGACCACGCGCTGCGCGGCCCCGACCGACACGCCAGTCGGGGCTACGGGACCGAACAGTCATTCCCGGCAGCGCTTGAACCAGCTTAAGGAAAAACCCTTGGTTGCGTTGCAGCATCCGAGGGTCGTCGTCGGGCTTCGGTCGAGAGTCGTCATGAACATTTCCAGCGCCATCGTCTACGCGGATGCACAGCGACATCCTGATCTGCGGACCCGCATGGCCTCGATGCCCGGCGTCGAGATCCACGCCGCCACCGGCGACGGCAGGATCGTCATCACGATCGAGAGCGACAGCGACCGCGCTGCGGCCCACACCTACGAAGCCATCGAGCGCCTGCCTGGCGTGCTGTCGATGGCGCTGGTATTTCAGCAGACCGAATCCAACCCTGATCAGGAGTTATCACCATGCGAGTGACCCGTCGTGAATTGATCAAAGCCAACGCGGTGACGGCCGCTGCGGCTGCCGTGGGCATCGGCATGCCGGGTGCAGGTGTGCTGGCGCAATCGGCGTCCGGTGCCGACGGCGTGCGCTGGGACAAGGGCGTGTGCCGCTTCTGCGGCACCGGCTGCGGCGTGCTCATCGGCACCAAGGACAACCGCATCGTCGCCACGCAGGGCGACCCGGATGCGCCGGTGAACAAGGGGCTGAACTGCATCAAGGGCTACTTCCTGTCCAAGATCATGTACGGCAAGGACCGGCTCACCGAGCCGCTGCTGCGGATGAAGGACGGCAAGTTCGACAAGAACGGCGAGTTCACGCATGTGTCGTGGAAGCAGGCCTTCGACATCATGGAAGAGAAGTGCAAGGCCGCGCTGAAGGCAGGCGGCCCGAAGTCGGTGGGCATGTTCGGGTCGGGCCAGTGGACGGTGTGGGAAGGCTACGCCGCGGCCAAGCTGTTCAAGGCCGGTTTCAGATCGAACAACATCGACCCGAACGCGCGCCACTGCATGGCCTCGGCGGTGGCCGGCTTCATGCGTACCTTCGGCGTCGACGAGCCGATGGGCTGCTACGACGACTTCGAGCACGCCGACGCCTTCGTGCTGTGGGGCTCGAACATGGCCGAGATGCACCCGATCCTGTGGTCGCGCATCACCGACCGGCGCCTGACCGCCAAGCACGTCAGGCTCAACGTGCTGTCGACCTTCACGCACCGCTCGTGCGAGCTCGCCGACAGCGTGCTGATCTTCAAGCCGCAGAGCGACCTGGCGATCCTGA
>JBBIPS010000442.1:0-2558 GCA_037442725.1 Burkholderiales bacterium
GCTGCGACGCCGCCGCGCCGCGCCGCCGGCGTTGCCTACGGCGTGCGCGGTGTCCGGGTTGCGCGCTGCACGCCGTCGCGCCGGTAGCGCAGCCGGCGCGCCTCTTTCGGGTCGACCTGCAACGGCCGGTACAGCTCGACCCGATCGCGCTCGCGCAGCACCGTCTGCGGTTCGCAAAGGCGCCCCCACAGTCCGAGCCGCAGCGCCGCCATGGCCTGCACCGGGAGCCGGCTGGCGATGCCGCTGGCGTCGAGCGCGTCCTGCACCGTCGCGCCGGCGGGCAGCACCAGCGCGACGCGGTCGATGCAGTGCGGCGCTGGCGCGACCACCACCTCGACCGCGATCGTCGGACGCGGATCAGCGTTGGCCATAGACCTGCTCGGCGCGCTGGACGAAGGACTCGACGAAGGTGTTGGCGACGCGGTCGAAGACCGGGCTCAACACCGTCTCGAGCGCCTTGCTCGAGAACTCGTAGCGCAGGTCGAATTCGATGCGGCACGCCGGCGCGCTGCCGGCGGCCTGGATCGGCTTGAACAGCCAGGTGCCGTCGAGCACCGAGAACGGCCCGTCGACCAGCGCCATCACCACCGACTGCCCGGGCACGTTGGTGTTGCGCGTCGTGAAGGCGTGGCGCAGGCCGGCGTAGGTCAGGTGCAGGCGTACCGTCATGCCCTGGTCGACCTGCTCGAGCACCTCGGCGCGTTCGCACCACGGCAGGAAGACCGGGTAGGTGGCGACGCCGGTGACCAGGTCGTACATCTCGCGCGGCGAGTACCAGAGCAGGACGGATCGCTTCACTTGCTTCATACAATGATGGAATTCTAGGGGCCGCCTGGCGACACGCGGTGCGGCCCTGTCTGCATGGCCACCCACGCCGCCCCGATCGCCGAAAACCGCCGCGCCCGCTTCGACTACCACCTCGATGAGTTCCACGAGGCCGGCATCGTGCTCGAGGGCTGGGAGATCAAGGCGGTACGTGCCGGACAGGTGCAGCTCACCGACGGCTACGTCGTGATCCGCGACGGCGAGCTCTACCTCATCGGCTGCCGCATCAACGCGCTGCGCTCGGCGTCGACGCATGTCAACCCCGAGGCCGACCGGACCAGGAAGCTGCTGATGCACAAGGACGAGATCCGGCGCCTGGTCGGCAAGGTCGAGCAGAAGGGCTACACGCTGGTGCCGGTGAACCTGCACTACAAGGGCGGGCGCGTCAAGGCCGAAATCGCACTGGCCAAGGGCAAGGCCGAGCACGACAAGCGCGACACCGAAAGGAAGCGCGACTGGCAGCGCGAGCACGGCCGGCTGATGCGGCACAAGGTGTCGTCCAAGCCGAGGGCATGAGCCACGTCATGCGTGCCGTCGGCTCCATCGTCCGTGCGAACTCCTTCGGCAGCGCGACGCGGCAGCGCTGGCGTGCCGGTCTGGCCGGCCTGGCGCTGGCCCTGGCCGCGGGCTCGGCGCCGGCGTGGAGCAACCACGCGCTCGGCACGCGTGCGGCACTGGCGGTGCTGCCGGAGGTGGCGACGCTGGCGCCGCTGCGCGTCGAGCCGATCGACGACTATCTGGCCGATCAGGCCACAGCGCTCGAGGCGTTGCTCGAGCGCGAGGAGGCGTGGGCGCGCGCGCACGTGCCGCACTACCCCGCGCGCCCCGACGCGTTGCGCTTTCGTGCCGCGGGTGCGACGCCGGCGCAGCTGCGGCAGCGATTCGTCGCCGCGGTGCGCATCAACCCGCAGGTGCGCCTGAACCTGTACCTGCAGGCGGCGCCGGGGCAGGGCGCGGCAGGGCGGCCGACGCTGCCCTGGCAGCAGGTGACGACGCTGCCGCGTGATGCGGTGGTCAGGACGGGCGTCTTCGTGGCGCTCGACGCGGGCGCCCGCGCCGGCGTGCTCGAGGTGGTGGCCAGCGCTTCCGACGAGCCCGACTACGGCATGGACATCGGCCTGTGGGCCGACAACGGCACCGCGCACGGCAAGGCCTACGGCATGGGCAGGCAGCCGTTCGGCAACCCGGCGCTCGACTACTCGAGCCAGGCGCCGCTGCACATGGGCTTCTTCCACGAGAGTGCCGTCGTCTACGCCGCGGCGGGCTTTCTCGAGCGCACTTACCCCGAGGCGCGCGCGCACCTGTGGCGCACGCTGGCCGAGCACGCGCTGGCCAGCGGCCACGACTACTGGGGCTGGCGCTTCGCCGGTTGGGCGCTGCACTATGTCCAGGACCTCACGCAGCCCTTCCACGCCACGGTCCTGCCGGGTGTGGGCGTGCCGCGCATGCTGTGGATCAACGCCCTCGACCGGGTCGGTTGGCACGCGCCGAAGGAGCACGCCATCACGCTCGTGTCCAACCGCCACCTCGCGCTCGAGGACATCCAGCGCCGCGGCGTCGGTGCGGCCCTGCTCGGCCAGGTCGACGCGCGGGGGTTGCTGGCGGCGCTGGCCGACACACGGGGCGACGACGCGCGGCCACGCTGGGGTGCCGACGACCTGCGCGAGGTCGTGAGCCGCGCCGCGCATGACCGCGCCGATGACGTCGACGCAGCGCTGGCGGCCGGCCTGCCG
>JBBIPS010000443.1:0-2554 GCA_037442725.1 Burkholderiales bacterium
CGTCGACCGTCGCGCGGCGCCACCCGCGCCGCGCGCTGCTGGCCAGCGCGCTGCACTTGCCGACCGCGCCGTCGCGCTGTTCCTGCCGTGCGCCGCAGGCACCGAAGCACTGCTGGCCGACGAATGCACGCGACTGCTCGGCGCCGGCACCGAGGTGCGGGCCACGCGCGGCGGCGTGCAGGTACACGGCAACGCGTTGGCAATGATGCGGCTGAACCTGCACAGCCGGCTCGCCCAACGTGTGCTGTGGCCGCTGGCGCACGGACCCTACGCCAGCACGAACGACCTGTACGCGCTGGCGCGCAGCGTGCCGTGGTGCGACTGGATCACGCCGCAGCAGACGCTGCGCGTGGACACCACGGCGCAGCGCTCGCCGCTGCAGAGCCTGAACTTCGCGTCGTTGCGCGTGAAGGACGCCGTCTGCGACGTGCTGCGCGAGGCCTGCGACGCGCGCCCCAGCGTCGACACCCGCCATCCCGATCTGCCGCTGACGCTGCACCTTTCGGCCACGCACGCCACGCTGTACGCCGACACCTCGGGCGAGGCGCTGTTCAAGCGCGGCTGGCGCGACGCCCAGGGTGTCAAGGGCGAGGCTCCGCTGAAGGAGACGCTGGCCGCGGCGCTGCTCGCCGCCGCCGGCTGGTCCGGCCGGGCCGAGGACGGGCCGCTGCTGGATCCGTGCTGCGGCGCCGGCACGATCGCGATCGAGGCGGCGCAGCTCGCCTGCGCCATCGCGCCCGGTCTGCAGCGTCGCTTCGCCTTCGAGCGCATGCTGCCGCTGCGCAACCACCAGGCCGCGTGGCAGCAGATGAAGGCGCAGGCGCGCGCGCAGCAGCACGCGCCGTCGGTGCCGGTCTTCGCCGGTGACGTGTCGTTCCGCATGACCGACTTCGCCACCCGCAACGCCGAGCGCGCCGGCGTCAAGGGGGCCATCGAGTTCAAGACCGTCGATGCGCTGCAGCGCCTGCCGCCGGCCGCGAAGGGGGTGCTGGTGATGAACCCGCCGTATGGCGAGCGCATCGAGCCCAAGGGGTCGCGCGCGGGCGCACGCTTCGAGCCCAGGGGCGCGCGCGAAGGCAGGGCCGGACCGATGCGCGAAGGCTTTGAGGACGGCGCCAGCGCGGCCGAATTCTTCAGCCGGCTCGCGACGCACTGGAAGCACCACTACGCCGGCTGGACCGCGTGGGTGCTGAGCCCCGACATGAAGCTGCCGCAGGCGATGCGGCTCAAGCAGAGCCGGCGTGTTCCGTTGTGGAACGGCGCGATCGAGTGCCGCCTGTTCCGCTTCGACCTGGTGGCGGGCTCGGCACGCTCCCGGTCCGACGAGGCCGCCGCCTGATCAGCGCCGGGCGGGCGCCAAGGCACCCGCAGGCGGCCGATCACTCGGTCGCGTTGCCGCGACCGGCAAGATCCCGACCCGCCTGCTGCGCCGCCGCGACACAGGCCAGCGCGGCCAGCGGTGCGGTGTCGGCGCGCAGCACGCGCTGGCCCAGCGACACCGGCATGAAGCCGCGCTGCAACGCGAGCGATTCCTCGGCGCCACTGAGACCACCCTCGGGCCCGCTGAGCAGCATGATCGACGCTGCCGCGGCGAGCCCCGGCAGGCACAGCAGCGGCGGCGCGTCGGGCGCCAGGCTGAGCAGCAGGCGCAGACCCAAAGCCGGACCCGGCGCAGCCACAGCCTGCAGCCAGTCGCGCAAGGCGACCGGCACGGCCACGGTGGGCACCCGGTTGCGCCCGCACTGCTCGCACGCGGCCGCAGCGATCGTCCGCCAGCGCGCCGCGCGGCGTTCGGCGCGCTCACCGTGCAACTGCAGCACCGAGCGCTCGCACGCAAGCGGCTGGATCGCCAGCGCACCGAGTTCGGTCGCCTTCTCGACCAGGCCGTCCATGCGCTCGTTGGCGGGCATGCCGACGGCCAGCGTCACGGCGCAGCCGAGTTCCCGCTCGATCGCCTCGTGCGCGAGCAGTCGCACGCGCACGTCCTTGCGGCCGATGTCCAGCACCTCGGCCTGCCACTGGCCGCCGCGCCCGTCGAACAGCGTCAGCCCGGCACCGGGCTGCAGCCGAAACACCTGCACGTGGCGTGCCGCCGCGGCGGCGAGGTCGAACTCGGCACCGGGCGCAAGTGCGGCGTCGAGGTGGATGCGAACGGTCATGCGAACGGGTGTGCCGGCGCGGCCGGCCCGGCCGCGGGCTCGATACGGCCGGGTCTACGGCCGTGGCGCGTCGCGCAACTCGCGGCGCAGGATCTTGCCCACAGTCGTCTTGGGCAGATCGGCGCGGAACTCGACCACCCTGGGTCGCTTGTAGCCGGTCAGGTTGGCCTCGCAGTAGGCCCGCACGTCGGCCTCGGTGAGGGCCGGGTCCTTCTTGACCAGCACCACCTTGACGGCTTCGCCGGCCTTCTCGTCGGCGATGCCGACCGCGGCGCATTCGAGCACGCCGGGCATCTGCGAGAGCACATCCTCAATCTCGTTGGGGTAGACGTTGAAGCCGCTGACCAGGATCATGTCCTTCTTGCGGTCGACGATGCGGAAGTACCCCTGCTCGT
>JBBIPS010000444.1:0-2544 GCA_037442725.1 Burkholderiales bacterium
CGCGCCGGCCGCGCTCAGCGCCAGCGCGCGGCAGCCGGGCATGATCTCGGCCAGCGTGGCGATGCGGTGCAAGTGCGGGTCGACGGTGAGGAGTGCATCGAACTGGCGCGCCAGCAGCGCGCCGACGTGACGCTGGCTGACCGCCTCGCCGGGCTCGAAGGCAATGTCCTGCCGCATGTAGGCCAGGTAAGGGCAAACCAGCACCAGTTCGCGCACGCCCAGTTCGCGCGCCGCCGGCGCGGCGATCAGCAGCTCGATCAGCTTCTCGTTGGGCTGCTGCAGCCCGCGCAGCAGCAGCACCTGTGCCGGCAACCGCGCCGGCAGGCGCAGCTTGAGCTCGCCATCGGGGAAGCGATGGCGCTCGACGAACGCCAGCGGCACGTCGAGTGCGGCGGCCAGCGCGTGCGCCTGGGCCGCTTCGTCGTCGAAGGCCAGCAGCAGACCCGGCGTCATGCACCGCTCCGGCACGCCGCGCACTCGGCCGGCACGAGGCGCCCGGCCCGATGGCTGCGCGACCTCATGCCGCGGTGTCCTCGAAGTGCGCCGCATCGACGCTGATCGGCGCCGCGCCGATGCGGTAGCCGCTGTCGCGTCCGGCCAGATCCTGCGCGAACGCGAGGTCGGCCGGGAACTGGGCGTGGATGCGGTACAGCGCCTGCCCGCCGCGCACCGCGTCGCCACCCTTGGCCAGCAGGTCGACGCCGGCGCCGGCCACCTGCGGCGCACCGGCCAGTCGCGCGATGCGCGCCAGTCGCAGGTTGTCGATGGCCTGCACGACGCCGTCGCGATCGGCGGCGACCTCGTGCGTCAGCGCCCCGGGCACCGGCGCCGGCGTGCGGCGTCCCTGCGCCGTGATGATGGCCTCCATCTGCGCCAGCGCACGCCCCGAATCGAGGATGTCGCGCGCGATTCGCCCGCCGTCGCCGCCGCGCACGTCGGGGTCGAACTCGATCATGCGGCCGGCCAGCAGCAGCGCCTTGCGGCGCAGGTCGGCCGGAGCCTCGGGATCGTTGCGCAGCACCTGCATCACGTCGCGCGCCTCGAGCACCGGGCCGATGCCGCGGCCGATCGGCTGACGGCCGTCGCTGATCACAACGTCGAGCGTCAGCTGCAGCCGCGCGGCGACGAATTCGAACAGCTTCTTCAGCCGCTGCGCCGCAGGCATGCTGCGCACCTTGGCGCTCGGGCCCGTCGGAATGTCGAGCACCAGGTGCGTCGAGCCGGCGGCGATCTTCTTCGACAGGATCGACGCCACCATCTGGCCGGGCGAATCGAGCGCCAGCGGCCGCTCGACCGAGATCAGGATGTCGTCGGCCGGCGACAGGTCGGCGCTGCCGCCCCAGGCGATGCAGCCGTGGGTCTCGCGCACGATCTGCGCCATGCGCTGCACCGGCAGCTCGACCTGCGCCAGCATCTCCATCGTGTCGGCGGTGCCGGCCGGCGAGGTGATGGCGCGCGACGAGGTCTTCGGGCACAGCATGCCGTGCGCGGTGACGATCGGCACCACCAGCATCGACGTGCGGTTGCCCGGGATGCCGCCGATGCAGTGCTTGTCGACCACCGCGCCGCCGCGCACCTGCGCGCCCCAGTCGAGGCGCCGGCCGACGGCGATCATCGCCTCGGTCAGGTGCAGCACCTCGTCGCGGTCGAGGTCGGTCTGGTGCGTGGCGACGACGAAGGCGGCGAGTTCGATCTTGGTGTAGCGCGCCTGCGCCACGTCCCGGATGATGGCGTGCAGATCGGCGCTCGAGAGTCGTTCGCCGCCGATCTTGCGGTGCAACGCAGCGATCGACGCCGGCGGCTCGGCGTGCGCGACCTCGGCGGCGTGGCCCGCGTCGACGTGCAGGCGCGCGAACGCGTCCTCCGACAGGCCGAGCTCGCAGGTCGCGACGATGCGCTCGTCGTCGACGACGTTGAGCACCGCGATGATGGTGGTGCCGTTGGCGCGCACCGTCACCTTCGACAGCGCCTGGAAGCCGGCGGCGCGCACCACCGGGCAATCGCGGTGCAGGTAGGCGACGTTCTCGCGCCAGGTGTCGATGCCGACGCGGCGGATGCGCAGCGATTGCAGGGCCATGCGCCCGACTCTAAAGCCAAATGCGCCACACCACGCCCGGCGCTGCGGGGCAGGCCTGGCGGCCTGGCGGTGGGCGGCGTCGCCGCTGCCGCGAGCATCACCGGCGCACCCGCCGAGCGGGCCGCCAGTGCGCTCGGGATCGCGGGCTCGTTCGCGGGCGGCCTTTTCGCCTACCTCGACGATGCGACCGCGACCAAGCCGTTCCACCCCGCGTGGGCGGCGCACGGCTCCGTATTGGCCGCACGACTTGCCTCGCTCGGCGGAGAAGGGCCTCCGGGGGTGCTCGAGGGCCGCTTCGGCCTCTACCACGCGTTCGTCGGCGCGGAGCCGGGCCAGATCCCGATCGACGGTCAGCTCGCGGATCTCGGCTCACGCTGGGAGACGCCACGGATCGCGTACAAGCCGTACCCCGCATGCCACTTCATCCACGGCTCGCTCGGCGCGACCGCGGGGCTGAGCCCGCTCGC
>JBBIPS010000445.1:0-2531 GCA_037442725.1 Burkholderiales bacterium
GCTCGGGGAGGGCCGATGAGTGCAGCCGGCGCGGCGCTGGCTCCGGCCCGCCTCGCCTCTGATGTCGACACGGCAACGGCCGCACTGGCCGGGGCCCCCAGCCGGCTCGAAGTTAGCGGCCTGTGCAAGTGCTACGGCTCGCGCAAGGTCGTCAAGGACGTGCACCTGGCGGTCGCTGCCGGCGAGGTGGTCGGGCTGCTCGGACCCAACGGCGCCGGCAAGACCACGATCTTCTACATGGTGGTGGGCCTGGTGCGTGCCGATGCCGGCACGATTCGCATCGACGGCGTCGACGTGCGCGGCAAGCCGATGCATCAGCGCGCGCGCATGGGCCTGTCCTACCTGCCGCAGGAAGCTTCGATCTTCCGCAAGCTCAATGTCGAAGAGAATATCCGCGCCGTGCTCGAGCTGCAGCTCGGCAGCGACGGCAAGCCGCTGACGAAGGCGGCGCTCGGGCAGCAGCTCGATCGCCTGCTGCAGGACCTCAGCATCGAGCGCTTGCGCGACTCGCCCGCGCTGGCGCTGTCGGGCGGCGAGCGCAGGCGTGTCGAGATCGCCCGCGCGTTGGCCACCCAGCCGCGCTTCATCCTGCTCGACGAGCCGTTTGCCGGCGTGGATCCGATCGCCGTGCTCGAGATCCAGCGCATCATCGGCTTCCTCAGGAGCCGCGGCATCGGCGTGCTGATCACCGACCACAACGTACGCGAGATGCTCGGCATCTGCGACCGCGCCTACATCATCAGCGAAGGCAGCGTGCTGGCCGAAGGCACGCCCGCGGAGATCGTGCGCAACGGCGACGTGCGCCGCGTCTACCTCGGCGAACACTTCCGCATGTGACATCGTGTCGGTCAAGCCCTCCCTGCAACTGCGCCTGTCGCAGCACCTGGCACTGACGCCGCAGCTGCAGCAGTCGATCCGCCTGCTGCAGCTCTCGACGCTCGAGCTGCACCAGGAGGTCGAGCAGATGCTCGAGCAGAACCCGTTCCTCGAGGTCGACGAGGAGCGCGCACCGGCAGAGTTCGGCCTCGAACGCGTCAGCGCGCCGGCGAGCCCGCCCGAGCCCCAGGCCGAGCCCGACCGCGCACCACAGGCCGAGCACGAGGACGCCGCCGAGCGCGGCGGCAACGACGAGCCGGCCGGCCTGGACGCGGCCGAGTTCGGCGGCGTGGCCAGCCAGGACTGGGACAACGGCGTCGAGCGCGACGACTTCGACGGCATGCGCGAACTGCCCTCGACATCGCCCGCAGCGGGCAGCGGCGACGACGATTTCGAGCCCGTCGACGGCGTCGACGCCGACCCCTCGCTGCAGGACCACCTGCGACGCCAGCTGCCGGGAATGCGCCTGTCGCCCGAAGACCACGCCGCCGTCAACGTGCTGATCGAATCGCTCGACGAGGACGGCTACCTGGCCGACCCGCTCGAGGAAATCGCCGACCGCCTGGGCGGCCCGGGCGAAGTCGACGCCACGGCGCGCGAGGAGTTCGTCGAGCGGCTGCGCTGCGCCCTGCACTGGCTGCAGAGCCTGGAGCCGACCGGTGTCGGCGCGCGCGACCTGTCCGACTGCCTGGTGCTGCAGTTGCGCGCGCTGCCGCGCAGCGAGTCGCAGGCACTGGCGATCATCGTCTGCAAGAGCCACCTCGAGCTGCTGGCGCGGCGCGACATGCGCAAGCTGATGGCCGCGACCGGCGCCGACGAAGCGCTGCTGCGCCAGGCGCAGGCGCTGATCGTCGCCTGCGAGCCCAAACCGGGGCGCCCTTTCACGCGCGCCGAGAGCCTGGTCATCGTCCCCGACGTCATCGTCGTTCGATCGGGGCACGGCTGGAAGGCCACGCTCAACCCCGACGTGATGCCCAGGCTGCGCATCAACGACCTGTACGCGCGCGCCATCCGCGGCCAACGCAACGGCAGTGCGGCCGGGCTGTCGGCGCGGCTGCAGGAGGCGCGCTGGTTCATGAAGAACATCCTGCAGCGCTTCGACACCATCCTGCGCGTTGCGCAGGCCATCGTCGATCGCCAGAAGGGATTCTTCAGCCACGGTGCGATCGCGATGAAACCGCTCGTGCTGCGCGAGATCGCCGATGAGCTCGCACTGCACGAGTCGACGATCTCGCGCGTCACCACCGCCAAGTACATGACGACGCCGTACGGCACCTTCGAGCTGAAGTACTTCTTCGGCTCGTCGCTCAACACCGAGGCGGGCGGCAATGCGTCGAGCACCGCGGTGCGCGCGCTGATCCAGCAACTCGTCGACGCCGAGGACGCGACGCGGCCGCTGTCGGACAGCGCACTGTCGGAGATGCTCGCCGAGCAGGGCATCACGGTGGCACGGCGTACCGTCGCCAAGTACCGCGAGGCGCTGCGCATCGCCCCGGCCAATCTGCGCAAGACCCTGTGAAGCCTCGACCTGTCCGCGGCCTCGACGCTGCCCGCGCGAGCGGTGACCACCGCGCCAGGCACGCCGTTGCGGCAGCGCGTACCGCCGATTGCGCGACGGCCTGCGTCGCCACCGGGACCGGCTCCGACGCGGTCAG
>JBBIPS010000446.1:0-2531 GCA_037442725.1 Burkholderiales bacterium
AGCGGCAATCGCTGTTGCCGTTCGCCTTACCGTTCGAATTGCCTGCCGGCCTGCCGCCCGCGGTCGGCCCGGCGCTGTTGCTGGGGTTGTTGTTCGTCGCCGTCGCCGCCGGCGCCTACCCGGTCGTGCGCCGGTTGACGCGCCGACTCGAGGCGTTGCAGCAAGGCGTCGAGACCTTCGGCGCCGGCGCGCTCGGGCACCGGGTCGACGCGTCGGGGCACGACGAAGTTGCGGCCGTGGCGGACACCTTCAACCGCGCCGCCGCGCGCATCGAGGTTCTGGTTCGATCGCACCAGAGCCTGCTCGCCAACGCCAGCCACGAACTGCGCTCGCCGCTGGCGCGGCTGAAGATGGCGCTGGCGATGCTCGCCGCCGCGCCCGCCGGGCAGCAGGGCGCGCTGCGGCACGAGATCGACACCGACATCGCCGAGCTCGACGCGCTGGTCGAGGAGGTGCTGCTGGCCAGCCGGCTCGATGCCACAGCGGCGCTCGAGCGCAGCGACCGCGTCGAGCTGCTCGGCGCGGCGATCGAGGAGGGCGCGCGCATCGGCGCCGACGTCGACGGCGCTGCCATCGTCGTGTCGGGCGACGAGCGGCTGCTGCGACGCGCGTTGCGCAATCTGCTCGAGAACGCGCGTCGCCATGGCGGCGGCGACGTCGACGTGCGCGTCGAACGCGGCCCTGGCGATTCTGCTCAGGTGCGCGTGTGCGATCGGGGTCCGGGCGTGCCGGAGGCGCTGCGCGAGCGCATCTTCGAGCCGTTCTTTCGCGTCCCGGGCCACGCCGAGAACGCCGGCGGCGTCGGCCTCGGGCTGAGCCTGGTGCGGCAGATCGCCGAGCGCCACGGCGGCAGCGTGCGCTGCGAGCCGCGCGCTGGCGGCGGCAGCTGCTTCGTGCTGAGGCTGCCCGCCACGCCGTGACGGGCGGCACCGGGCGGGCGTTTCAACCCGCGCCGCGCAGCCGTCGCAGCATCAGCGCCAGCAGCAGGTTCATCGCGCCGGCGGCCAGTGCCAGTCCTGCGGTCGCGGCGACCCAGAAGCCGCGCGCGCCTTGCCACGCCGGCGGCAACACACCCCAGGGGTCGAAGGCCAGTGCGTAGCCGCCGGCCAGGCCGACGCCCCACAGCGCCAGCGCGTGGATCAGCAGCGGCACGAACGCGATGCGCCAGGCGCGCAGCACGAAGGCGGCGATCGTCTGCAGTGCGTCGGCGGCATGGAACAGTGCCACCCACGCCAGCAGTGGCAGCGCCGCAGCCGCCACCGCGGGGTACGGGGTGTACAGGTGCACGATCGCTTCGCGCGCCATGAACACGCTGCCGCCGAGCGCCAGCGCCAGGCTCAGGGTGAGTTGCATGCCGTGCCAGCCGAGTCGACGCGCATCGGGCACGTCGCCGGCGCCGATGCGCTGTGCCACCAGCGTGCCGGTGGCATTGGCCAGCCCGAGCGGCAGCATGAACAGCAGTGCCACGAGGTTGGCCGCGATCTGGTGCCCGGCTACCGCGGTCTCACCGAGGCGGGCGATGAAGATGGCCATGAACGCGAAGCCGCTGACCTCGATCAGGATCGACAGCCCCGTGGGTACGCCCAGCCGCAGCAGCGCGCCGAGCGAGGCCGCGTGCGGTGGCCGCAGGCCGCGACCGTGCAGCTCGAACGGCCGATAGAAGGGGTCGCGCCGCAGCACGATGTAGGCGGCGATGGCCTGCCCCCACATCGCGATCAGCGTGGCCAGCCCGCAGCCCTGCACGCCGAGCGCAGGCAGCCCCAGCGCGGGCAGGCCCGACACCAGCGCTGCCGAGAGCGGGATCTTCAGTGCCAGGCCACCGAGTTGCAGCGCCATCACGGCCTTGGGCCGCGAGACGGCGATGTTGAAGCCGCGGTAGGTCGTGAACAGCAGCGCCGCGGGCAGCGAGAAGGCCAGTGCCAGCAGGTAGCCGCGCACCTTCCCGGCCAGGGCCGGGCCGGCCTGGGCCAGCGCCAGGAACGGTGCCGGGAAGGCCAGCAGCGCACTGCCCAACAGCGTCAGCGCCAGCGCCAGCCACACCGCCTGGTGCCACTGGTGCCCGGCCTCGGCCAGGCGCCGCGCACCGTAGAGCTGGCCGACGATCGGGCCGAGCGCGAGCACGACACCCATCAGCCCGATGAAGACCGTGACATAGGCCGCCGCGCCCACCGCCAGCGCGGCCAGGTCGGTCGGCGACTGGCGCGCCACCAGCAGCGTGTCCACGGTGCCGAAGCCGAGCACGGCGAGCTGGCCGATGAATACCGGCCAGGCCAGCGGCACGATGCGCCGCACGCTGGCGTCCAGGCTGGCTGCGCCGTTCATCGGCGCGACGGTGGCGGTGTGGCCCGGGCCGATGCCGCCGTCGGCGCAGCCGCGGCGCCGTCGGCGGTCGCCGGCACCAGGCCGTCGGTGTGCCGGGCGCGTTCGGCATAGCGGTTGAAGCGCCAGGCCGTGCCGTCCAGCGTGATGCGTCGCCAAACCGCGCGTTTCTCGCCGGGCGTCATCGACGGCCAGCGCCGCACCTCGTCCTC
>JBBIPS010000447.1:0-2528 GCA_037442725.1 Burkholderiales bacterium
CGACGCGTGCAGCGCAGCGCGTCAGCTCGGCACGGGCGAGCAGGTCGATGCGCGCGCTGCGGGCCAGCTCGGCACGAGCGCGCTCGAACTCGAGCGTGGCGACGCGGCTGTCGCCTTCGAGGTAGGCGGCCACCGAGCGCTCGAGCCCGGCATGGGCGTTGAGTTGCCAGTCGGGCGGCGGAGGGCCGCCCGCGCAGGCACCGAGCTGGGCCACCACGAGCGCGGCCATGCCGCCGCGCCGCGCCGCGCTCCCGCGTGTCGTGCGGCACTGCCGTACCGGTCCGATCGCTGTGGCCGTGGTCATGGCAGCTTCAGCTCCGTGTCGCGTGCGAACGGCCACTTGCGATTGACCTCGTCGAGCAGGTGCTGCACCTTGCGCAGGCTGGCCTCGACCTCGGCGCGCAGCACGCCCAGATCGGTGGTGGCGCTGCGCGTGTCGACGGCGATCGCCGTCGCCTGCTCCAGCACCGTGTCGACCCTGGTCAAGGTCGTGCGTGCCTCGCCGAGCAGCACGCCGAGCCGGGCCGCGGCATCGCGCGCCTCGCTGATCACGCCGCCGGGGCCCAGGACCTGGGCGTCGGCCTTGGCGGCGATCGCGTCGGCGCGTGCCACCAGCGCGTCCATGCGCGCCAGCAGCGCGTTGCTGCGCTCGATGGCCGCGACCAGCTTGCGCGCATCGGCGTCGTTGCCGAACACCAGGCCGAGCGCGCCGCGCGGCCCGTTGAGCCTGGCGGTGGCGGCCTGCACGTTGCGCAGGCTGGTGCCCAGTGGCGAATCGGGCGCGCTCATCGCGGTCAGGTTCTGCAGCAGCTCGCGCGCGACCGTGACGAGCCTGGGGATCTCGGCCGACGCATCGCCGGTCAGCACCTTGCGCTCGGCGCCGTCGGGCAGCGGCGGGTCGGTGAGCACGCCGCTGTAGGCGCGCAGGCTGGTGTTGCCGACCAGTCCGCGCGAGAGCGTGAAGACGCTCGTGCTGCGCAGCCAGTGGGCATCCTTGCGCGGCACGTCGACGACGATGCGCGCGTTGCCGTCGGCGCCGAGCTCGATGCGGCGCACGCGCCCGATCGCGAAGCCCGAGAAGCTCAGGTCCATGCCGACGGTCACGCCCTCGGACTCGTCGGCGAGCAGCACCAGCCGCTGCGTCGCCTCGAACACGCCGCGCGCATACATCAGGTAGCCGACCGCGCCGCACACCAGCAGCAGCAGCAACAGCAGCAGCGCCGCCGCCTTGGCCTCGAGGTGGGCGACGGGTGCCACCGGGGGTGGCGGCGCGGGCGACTGGGCGGGCGTCATCGGATTCGTGCCACGGGCGTCAATAGTAGTTGCCCACCAGCGAGGCCGCCTCGATGAGCAGGATCAGCACGAACATGCGCACCAGACCCTGCAGCTCGGGGCTGGTCCTGGCCTGCGCACGCACCGGCGCATCGAGCGCCGCGGCGATCGGGATCAGCGACACCGCCAGACTGAAGAAGAACACCTTGAGCGCGAAGATCAGCGTCAGCGCCGGGCTGAAGACGCGGCCGACGGTGCGCGTGTAGCGCTCGAACCCGCCGAGCGTGAAGCCGTGCACCGACAGGTAGGCCAGCACCAGCGTGACGACGCAGCTCACGGCCGCCAGCAACAGCACCGCGAACATGCCTGCCAGCAACCGCGGCAGCACCTCGCGCGACAGCGGATCGATGCCTTGGCGCGCCAACGCGTCGAACTCGCCGCGGGCCCGCTGGGCGGCGAGCTCGGCACCGTTCGCCAGCGTCGTGCGCAGGGCCGCGAACAGCGCTGCCGTGAGCGGAATCAGCTCGAGCACCAGCACCCTCACGACCATCTCGAGCGCGTACTGCGACAGTCCGTAGCCCTGCGCGGTGACGATGACGATGCGGATCACGACCAGACTGACCAGCGCCGAAAGCACGGTGAACCACGGCAGGATCGGCGCGCTGGCCAGGTAGAGGTGGCGCGCCAGCACGCGGCGCCGCGCCGGGGTGTAGCTCGACGCCGACAGCGCCAGCACCAGCAGCACCGCCGCGAGATGGACGATGCGCCACCAGCCGCTGCACCAGCGCAATGCGGCGCGACCCAGCTCGCCGAGCGCGCCCAGCCAGGAAGCCATCGACACCATGGCGCGATGATAGGAGCCGGCGCGGGCGCCGATGCTCCGGTGCCACCGCTGCCGCGCCGGATCACGGCATCAGGCCGGCCGATGGCCCGCAGATCGACGCATCGGCCGCGGTCATGGCGGTTACGCTGGGGGCTGGTCGTCGTCGGCCAGCCGCCGGCGCGGTGCGCGTCGCGGTGCGCAGCGCCACCGCGACGACTGCGGTCGATGCCCCGGCATGGGTCCGGGGCCCACTCGGGGCGCAACGAGACTGGCGCGGGGGATTTCGTGTCCATGGCTGAGAACCTGCTGTTGATCGTGCTGCTGGCCGCGCTGGCAGGCGTCGTCGCGTGGCTGCTCGCCGCGCTGCTGGGCGCACGACGGCGCCGCCGCGTCGAGCCGCCGGCTGCGCAGCCGCCGGCAACATCTGCCGCAG
>JBBIPS010000448.1:0-2518 GCA_037442725.1 Burkholderiales bacterium
CGCCAGCGCCGCGTCATGGCCGTCGGCGGCATCGGCACGCGTCGGCGCGGCCAGCGCGATCGACACCAGCACGGTGGCCGCCGGCAGCCAGGAACGCAGCGCGGTTCGGACGGGAGTGTGCATGGCAGATGGACAGATTCGGTGAATTGCCGTTCGGCCGCGCCGCAGCGCGGACCTCGACCCCCACGCTATCGACCCGTGCGCAGCGTTCTTGAGCCGCGCAAGAGGTCACAGCGCGTGGCGACGCACCCAGCCCCAGGCCAGCAGCCCCAGCCCCAGCATGGCCAGCGAGGCCAGCGCCAGCGTCACGGTCGAGTGCATCACCAGCGGTGCGACGACACCGGCGACCAGGCCGTTGGCAGCACTGCCGATGCAGGCCTGCAGCGACGAGGCCATGCCGCGCCGGTCGGGCGCGATGTCGAGCGCCATCAGCGTCACCACCGGCACCATCAGTGCCCAGCCGAAGGCGAACAGCGCCACCGGCGGCAGCGCCCACGCCGGGTGCGGCTCGAACAGCAGGTTGAGCGCGACGTTGACGACCGAGACCAGCAGCATGATCGCGAAACCGTAGCCGATCTGGCGCGCCGGCGGCAGTCGTCCGGCCAGGTGGCCCGAGACCCAGGCGCCGCCCATGATGCCGCTGATGGTCAGGCCGAAGAACCAGAAGAACTGCGTCGGCCCGAGCCGCAGGTGGTTGCCCAGCCAGGCCGGCGCCGACAGCACGTACAGGAACATGCCGTTGAACGGCACGCCGCTGGCGAACACCAGCGCGATGAAGCGAGGGTTGCCGATCAGTTCGGCGTAGCCGCGCAGCAGCGGCCCCGGCGCGAACGACTGACGCGCCTGGACGTGCAGCGTCTCGGGCAGCCAGCGCGCGTTGATCGCCAGCAGCAGCGTGCCGATGCCGGTGAGCAGCCAGAAGATCGAGTGCCAGCCGGCGTGCACGAACAGCAGCCCGCCGAGCACCGGGGCCACGGCAGGCGCGACGCCGAAGAAGATCGTCACCTGCGACATCACGCGCTGTGCGTCGGTGGGCGGGAACATGTCGCGGATGATGGCGCGCGCCACCACCACGCCGGCCCCGGCCGACATGCCCTGCAGCGCACGAAACGCCACCAGCGCGCCGATCGACTGGCTCAGCGCACAGCCCAGCGACGCCAGCGTGAACAGCGCCAGGCCGACCAGCACCACCGGGCGGCGACCGACGCTGTCCGAGATCGCGCCGTGGAACAGGTTCATCAGCGCGAAGCCGAACAGGTAGGCCGACAGCGTCTGCTGCATCTGTGCCGGCGTGGCACCGAGCGAGGCCGCGATGCCAGCGAACGCCGGCATGTAGGTGTCGATCGAGAACGGGCCGAGCGTGCCCAGGCAGGCCAGCAGCATGGCCAGCGCCCAGCGCGGGCGGCGCCAGAGCAGGTGCGATTCGGGGTTCAAGGGCGCCGCGCAGCCGGTTGGATCGGAACACGGCCGCGCGGGCCGGCAGGATGAAAAGTGTGAAGCAGGCCGATAGGCCGGATTCTGTGCAGCGCCCGCGTCTTGCGACGCCCGCGCCGTGACCGCCATTCCTCTGGGCCGGGGGTCGCCCACCCGGCTCGGTGCCACCTACCCGCACACTCGCCCCGGGCCGGGGTTCTGTTGAGCGCGGTCGCTGCCGCGCCGCTCGACGTGTGCCTATTCGGTGTTGCTGCGCGTAGAGATTGCCCGTTTCACCCGAACTGAATCGGCTCGTCTCTGTTGCTCTGATCCTCACCTCGCGGTGGACAGCCGTTAGCTGCTACGCCGCCCTGTGCAGTCCGGACCTTCCTCCAGGGCCACCTTTCGGTGCTCGCCCCAGCGGCGGTCTGGCCTGCTTCACGCTGCGATTATCGCGCCCGCGCCTCGCCATCGCGCCACGCCGCGCCCGGCGCAGCAGGCGCCCCCGAAAGGCAGTCCGCCCCCCGGCCCGCCGCCGGGGTCCTGGCCTGCATCGGCAACACGCCGCACATCCGCATCGACCGCGTCTTCGCCGCCGCCCCGGTGCAGGTCAGGTTCGGGCGCGTCAACCCGGGCGACTCGATCAAGGACCGCTGCGCGCCGGGACGGTCGAGGACGCCGCGCGCGGCGCGCGCCCGAAGTGCGGCGGCACGATCATCGAGCCGACTTCGGGCCCAACGGCCGGCGTGATCCGGGTCGAGGCCGACTCGGCGCGCGCGAAGCCGCGCCGGCAACTCAGGTCCGATGCCGCCCGACGAAGTGGACCGTCTCCGGCTTGTCCGCGGGCCGCAGCGCGAAGTATTCCGGATACTTCTTGAACAGCCGGCTCGGCGAGGCGTTGCGCCCCTTGAGGATGCCAGAGCGTCGCAGTGCCTCGCTCGCGCCGTTCAGCGCCATGCCACCGGCATGCAGCTCGGGCACTGCGGCCAGGATGGCGGCAATCTCGGCCGGCAAGTCCTCCAGGGACGCCGCGCCGGTGGATCGGTCGGCCGGCGCCGCAACCGACTTGCGCGCCGCCGTCCGGGCTGCTGCGGCCGCTGGCTCG
>JBBIPS010000449.1:0-2518 GCA_037442725.1 Burkholderiales bacterium
TGGACGCTGGAAGTGGGCGACAGCGGCAGTCATCGCCGGCGTTGCCGGCGTGTCCCTGGCCGCGACGGCCCAGCAGCAACCCGCTCCCCAAAGGGCGCAAGGCACCATCCAGGGCGGCGTCAGCGCGCCGCGCGCCTGGTGGATGAGCTTCGACGCGCGCACCGGCCGATGAGCACCCTCACCCTCTGGCGCAACGCCCGCCTGGCGACGATGGACCACGGCGCACCGTACGGCTGGATCGAGCGCGGCGCGCTGCTCGTCGACGGCGCCACGCTGCGCTGGGTCGGCGCCGATGCCGCGCTGCCGGCGGCGCTGGCGCGGCATGCGGTACACGAGCACGCGCTGGCCGGCGCGCTCGTCACGCCCGGGCTGATCGACTGCCACACCCACTTGGTCTACGGCGGATCGCGCGCCGACGAATTCGAGCAGCGGCTGCAGGGCGCGAGCTACGAGCAGGTCGCACGCGCCGGCGGTGGCATCGCCGCCACCGTTCGCGCCACGCGCGCGGCCAGCGACGAGCAGCTCTACACGCTGGCCGCCCGACGCGCCCGCACGCTGATGGCCGAAGGCGTGACGACGATCGAGATCAAGTCGGGCTACGGCCTGAGCCAAGCGCACGAGGCGCGCTGCCTGCGCGCCGCGCGTCGGCTGGGACGCGAACTGGCGCTGACGGTGCGCTGCACCAGCCTGGCCGCGCACGCGCTGCCGCCCGAGTTCGCCGGCCGCGCCGACGCCTACATCGACGCCGCCTGCGGCTGGCTGCCGGCGCTGCACGCCGAGGGCCTGGTCGACGCCGTCGACGCCTTCTGCGACACGATCGGCTTCACGCCGGCGCAGACACGGCGCATGTTCGAGGCCGCCCGCCGCCTCGGGCTGCCGGTCAAGCTGCACGCCGAGCAGTTGAGCGACCAGGGCGGCGCGGCGCTGGCGGCGTCGTTCGGCGCGCTGTCCTGCGACCACCTCGAGTGGCTGGACGACGCCGGCGTGCGCGCGATGGCCGCCTCCGGCACCGCGGCGGTGCTGCTGCCGGGCGCGTTGTACTTCCTGCGCGAGACCCGGCTGCCGCCGGTGCAGCCGCTGCGCCACGCCGGTGTTCCGATCGCCATCGCCAGCGACCACAACCCGGGCTCGTCGCCGACGCTGTCGCTGCTGCTGATGCTGAACATGGCGTGCACGCTGCTCGGCCTGACGCCCGAGGAGGCGCTGCGCGGCGTCACCGTCAACGCCGCGCGCGCGCTCGGCGTCGGTGCCAGCCACGGCGTGCTGCGCGCCGGCCTGCGTGCCGACTTCGCCGTCTGGGACCTCGACCATCCGAACGAGCTGGCCTACTGGATCGGCGTCAACCGCTGCCGGCAGGTGGTGCACGACGGCGTGCTGCGCAGCACCGCCGAACGTGCCACGATCGAGCCATGAACGACGTCTGCACCCTGCACCGCGGCACCACGCCGCTGCTCGTCAGCCTGCCGCACGTGGGCACCTGGCTGCCCGACGACCAGCGGCCACGCTACGTCGAACGCGCCCTCGACTTCGAGGACACCGACTGGCATCTCGAGCGTCTCTACGGCTTCGTCCGCGAGCTCGGCGCGTCGCTGCTCGTGCCGCGCGCCAGCCGCTACCTGATCGACCTGAACCGCCCGCCCGGCAACGCGCCGATGTACCCCGGCGTCAACAACACCGAGCTGTGCCCGACGCGCTTCTTCACCGGTGACGCGCTCTACCGCGCCGGCCGGGAGCCCGACGCGGCCGAGATCGCGCGCCGGCTGCGTGCCTACTGGCAGCCCTACCACGACGCGCTGCGCGCCGAACTCGACCGCCTGCGCACCGCGCACGGCCACGCCGTGCTGTTCGATGGCCACAGCATCAGGTCCGAACTGCCGTGGCTGTTCGAGGGCCGCCTGCCCGACCTGAACCTCGGCACCGCCGCCGGCGCCAGTTGCGCGCCGGCGCTGCGCGCTGCGCTCGGCGCCGTGCTCGCCGGGCAGGGCCGCTACAGCCACGTCGTCGACGGCCGCTTCAAGGGCGGCTACATCACGCGCAGCTACGGCCGGCCCGTCGCGGGCGTGCATGCGGTGCAGCTCGAGATGTGCTGGAGCTGCTACCTGGACGAGACGGCCGCGTCGGCGTGGCATGACGCGCGCGCCGCCGAGGTGCAGCCGCTGTTGCGCCGACTGGTGGGCACGATGCTCGACTGGAAGCCGTGAGCGACCCGGCCCGGGACCCCACGCTGCTGTGGGCGCCGCAGGCGTGGCTCGACGGCGGCTGGCGCGCGCGGGTGCTGCTGCGCATCGGCAGCGACGGCTGCTGGGCCGAGGTCAGCCCGGACACGCCGGCGCCGCCGCAGGCCAGGCGGCTCGGCGGGCCGGCGCTGCCGGGGATGGTCGACGCGCACAGCCACGCCTTCCAGCGCGCCTTTGCCGGCCTGGCCGAGCGACGCAGCGTCGCGAGCGACGACTTCTGGAGCTGGCGCGACCGCATGTACGGCGTCGCGCTGCGCATCTCGCCCGCGCTGCTGCGCGCG
>JBBIPS010000450.1:0-2516 GCA_037442725.1 Burkholderiales bacterium
CGGCGGCGGCGTCGAGTTCGCCGCCGGCCAGCCGCGTGTTGCCCACGCCCATGCCGGCGACCAGGCTGTCCGGCCAGCGCGCCAGCAGCGTCTGGTACGCCAGCGTGGCCGGCCCGGGCGCGGCGACGCGCTCGAATCCGACGGCCGCCTGCGTCGCGGCAGCCTCGTCCACGCCGGCCGGCAATCGCCCCGGTGGCAGCACGACGATGGCCCAATGCCCGCCGCGCGCCCAGGTGTACTCGAAGGTCTCGAGGCTCATCAGCTCGCGCCGCGTGACGCCGCTGCGCAGCACCACATGGCGCTGCGCCAGGTCGTAGCCGACCAGCACCGCGTAGTGCCAGCGCGGTGCGATGTCCAGCCCCAGGTTCTGCAGCACGACGACCGCGTTGCCGGCGCTGACCTCGCCCAACACGACGCGCAGATCGCCCGGCAGTCGATACGCCAGCGCGCCGCGCTGGCGCGCTCCGGTCAGCATCTCGGTCTGCAGCGAGCCCTGGCGCGACGGCAGGAACAGCGCTGCGGTGAGGTCCTCGGGTGTCGTGTTCAGCCCGACGTCGCTCAGCGCCGTGGCGAGCGCGGCGGGCCCGCAGTGGTAGGGCGTCTGCGGAAAGAACGGCACGTCGGCGCGTTCGACCTGCAGCGGCAGTCCGGCGTCCGGCGCGGCCAGCAGCGCGCGGGTCTGCGGTGGCTGCAGCACGGCACAGCCGCCCAGTGCCAACACGGCGGCGAGCAGCGCCGCGGCGCGCCGCATCAACGGATCGAGCGCGTGAAGGGGAAGACCTTCGTGAAGCCCAGGATGTCGGTGATCAGCAACAACACGAAGAGGAACACGATCGTGCCCATCACGTCGCCCCCGGCGGGGGCCGAATCGATCTGCGCGGCCAGGGCGTCGGCCTCGGCATCGGTGAGCGCGGTTGCGCGGGCACGCGCCGCTGCCAGGTCGACCCCATGCGCCTGCAGCGCGGCCGCGACGTCGGCGCGCTCGAGCGCCGAGCGCAGGTGGGCGCGCCCGTTGCCGTGATCGACAGCGCCCTGTGCCGCCGCCGCGACTTGTTCGGTGCCGATGACGGTGGCCTGCGCGCCCTGCATGAATGTCGCGCTGCCCAGGCTGACGGCAGCCAGAACGGCGATGGTGCGGCGGAATCGGGTCATGGGGCAAGCTCCTCGGTGGTTGTGCCGGCAATCGCAGGCGCGCGATCCGTGCGCCGGCACGATTCTATGGAGTGGCCGCCGGTCGATGTCAGCAAACGCAACCGGGTCCGGGCAGCGGCCGCGACGCCGATGGCGGTGCTGCCGGTGCGAGCTTGTCCCAGGGTCGCGATCGTCGCGGGCGAGGACCGCGGACGCGGCAGGCTTCGTCATGCGAGTGGCGGAGGGAGCGGGATTCGAACCCGCGGGGGGCTGTGAACCCCCACACGCTTTCCAGGCGTGCGACTTAAACCGCTCATCCATCCCTCCGCGGCATGCCCGGGACGAAGGCGCGGATTCTAGCCGGGCGGGTGCCCCGGCAGCCTCGCTCAGAGTCGGTCCGGCGCGCCGCTGCCGGCGGCGCTGCGCTTCATCACCGCCATCGCCGTGGCGATCAGCCCGGACACTTCGGTCATGTTCCCCGGCACGATCATCGTGTTGTTGGTCCTGGCCAGTTGGCCGTAGGCGTCGATCGCCCTTTCGGCCACCTTCAACTGCACCGCGTCCGCGCCACCGGGCTGCTCGATCGCTGCGGCGATCTTGCGGATCGCGTCGGCGGTCGCTTCGGCCACCGCGGTGATCGCCGCGGCATCGCCCTGCGCCTTGTTGATCTCGGCCTGCCGCAGGCCTTCGCTGCGCGCGATCGACGCCTCGCGCTCGCCGGTGGCGATGTTGATCTGCTCCTGGCGCCGACCCTCGCTGGCGGCGATCAGTGCGCGTTTCTCGCGCTCGGCGGTGATCTGCGCCTGCATCGAGCGCAGGATCTCGGTCGGCGGCGCGAGGTCCTTGATCTCGTAGCGCAGCACCTTGACGCCCCAGTTCAGCGCCGCCTCGTCGAGCGCGAGCACCACCGACGAGTTGATCTGGTCGCGCTCCTCGAAGGTGCGGTCGAGTTCCATGCGGCCGATCACGCTGCGCAGCGTGGTCTGCGCGAGCTGGGTGATGGCGATGATGTAGTTCGACGAGCCGTAGCTCGCGCGCATCGGGTCGGTGACCTGGAAGTACAGGATGCCGTCGACCGTGAGCTGGGTGTTGTCCTTGGTGATGCAGACCTGGCTCGGCACGTCGAGCGGGATCTCCTTGAGCGAATGGCGATAGGCCAGCCGGTCGACGAACGGCACCAGGAAGTTCAGCCCCGGCGTCAGCGTGCCGTGGTACTTGCCGAGCCGCTCGACGACCCAGGCGTGCTGCTGCGGCACGACCTTGACCGAGCGCGCGATGAAGATGACGGCGATGACGAGCAGCAGCAGGGCGATGATTTCCATGGCGTCGCTTTCGGGTTGTGGCCGGATGCTTCAGTGCGGGGACGGCTCGAGCAGCAGGCAGTT
>JBBIPS010000451.1:0-2502 GCA_037442725.1 Burkholderiales bacterium
GACCACGCGTGCGCGCGGCCTCAGGCCGTGGCGTTCGACTGCCGCGTCGGAGGCCAGCAGCAGCGCGCAGGCGCCGTCGTTGATGCCCGAGGCGTTGCCGGCGGTGACGCTGCCGTCGGGCCGCACCACGCCCTTGAGCCTGGCCAGCGCCTCGAGCGTGACGGCGCGCGGGTGCTCGTCGACGCTGAACGACAGCGGCTCGCCCTTCTTCTGCGGCAGTGGCACCGGCGTCGTCTCGTCGTCGAAGAAGCCGGCCGCATGCGCGGCCTGCCAGCGCTGCTGCGAGCGCAGCGCGAAGGCGTCCTGGTCGGCGCGCGAGATGGCGAACTCGGTGGCGACGTTCTCGGCCGTCTCGGGCATCGAGTCGGTGCCGTAGGCGGCCTTCATCATCGGGTTGACGAAGCGCCAGCCGATCGTCGTGTCCTCGACCTTGTGGGCGCGCGAGAAGGCGCTCTCGGCCTTGGCCATCACGAACGGCGCGCGCGTCATGCTCTCGACGCCGCCGGCGACGACCAGGTCCGCGGCGCCGACGGCCACGCTGCGCGCGGCGGTCGCGATCGCGTCCAGGCTCGACCCGCACAGCCGGTTCAGCGTCGCGCCGGGGACCTCCACCGGCAGCCCGGCCAGCAGCGCGGCCATGCGCGCGACGTTGCGGTTGTCCTCGCCCGACTGGTTGGCGCAGCCGTAGATCACGTCGTCCAGGTGCGTCCAGTCGACGCCGGGGTTGCGAGCGATCAGCGCGCGCAGCGGCACGGCGGCCAGATCGTCGGCGCGCACGCCGGCGAGCGCACCGCCATAACGTCCGAAGGGCGTGCGCACGCCGTCGACGATCCAGGCATTCACGAGCAGGGTCATGGCGGTCTCCAGGGGGTTCGGTCAGAGCGGTGTGGCGGGCGGGGCGGGCGGCTGCGGGCCCCCGCAGCCTTGCTGGGTCGGTGCAGACGTGCGGCGGCCAGGCCGACGCGGTGCGCGCACGGGATTCGTCATCGATGGCTGCGCTAGCGCTCGTCGAACGACAACACCACGCGCTCGGTGAGCGGGTGCGCCTGACAGGTCAGCACGAAGCCGTTGGCGAGGTCGTCCTGATCGAGCGCGAAGTTGCGCTCCATGCGCACCCGGCCCTCGACCAGCTTGGCGCGGCAGGTGCCGCACACGCCCGAAGTGCACGAGAACGGCACTTCCAGGCCGGCCGCCGAGGCGCAATCGAGGATGCTCGGCTGGTCGCGGCGGAACTCGATCTCGCGCTGCAGCCCGTCGCGGATGATGACGACGCGCGCGAGCTCGGCGTCGGCCGGCGCCGCGGCGTGCAGCACCGCGCCCACCGGCTGCGCCGCGCCGTCGGCCGGCGGTGCGATGCCGAAGCGCTCGACGTGGATGCGCGGCCCGGCGACGCCGGCGGCGAGCAGCGCCGCCTCGGCTTCGTCGTTCATCTGGAACGGGCCGCAGACGTAGGCCTGGTCGATGCCCGCCGGCGGCAGCACAGTGTGCAGGAAGTCGCCGATCTTGGCGCGGTTCATCAGCCCCGAGTTCAGCGGCGCGTCGGTCGGCTCGTCGGAGAAGACGTGGTGCAGCACGAGGCGCCGCATGTGGCGGTTCTTCAGGTCCTCAAGCTCTTCCTTGAACATCGTCGAGGCGAGCCTGCGGTTGCCGTAGATCAGCGTGAAGCTGCTGTGCGGCTCGCGCGCGAGCACCGTCTTCATGATCGACAGGATCGGCGTGATGCCGCTGCCGCCGGCGATGCCGACGTGATGGCGCTGCGATTGCGGCTCGATCGGCACGAAGAAACGGCCCTGCGGCGCCATCACGTCGATCGAGTCGCCGGGTCGCAGCTCGGCGTTGATCCAGTTCGAGAACACGCCGTCGCGCACCCTGCGCACACCGACGCGCAGCTCGCCGTCGTCGACACCGGCGCAGATCGAGTACGAGCGGCGCAGGTCGGCACCGTCGATCTCCTTGCGCAGCGTCAGGTACTGGCCCTGCGTGAAGCCGAACACCGCGCGCAACTCGGGCGGCACGGCGAACGAGACGATCACCGCCTCGGCCGTGTCGGGCTCGACGGCGCGCACGCGCAGCGGGTGGAACAGCGCCTTCATCTGGCGGCTTCCTGTGGCGCGGCGGGGTGTCGCTGGCGCAGCGCGCGCACGGGGCGTGTCGTCGCGCTCACAGCGGCTTGAAGTACTCGAACGGCTCGCGGCACGCCAGGCAGCGGTAGAGCGACTTGCACGCCGTCGAGCCGAACGCTGACAGCCGCTCGGTGCGTGCGCTGGCGCAGCGCGGGCAGGCCACGGCGTCGGCGCGGCGGCCGACGATGCGGATCGGCACCGCGGCGTCGGCGGGCGCCGGGTCCGGCGGTGCGATGCCGCAGGCGTGCAGCTTGCGCCGGCCCTCGGCACTGATCCACTCGGTGGTCCAGGCCGGCGCGCGGCGCAGCCTCACGCGTGCCGGACCCAGCCCGGCCGCCTCGATCGCATCGACCACGTTGCGCGCGATGACCTCGGTGGC
>JBBIPS010000452.1:0-2474 GCA_037442725.1 Burkholderiales bacterium
GTCGGCGCCCGCCTCCGCGCCGGCGCCGGGCCAGCCACCGGCCTTCGCCACGGTGATCAAGGACGCCACGAAGATCGACGGCCTGTTCACCGTCTGGAACAAGGACGAGAAGTACTGGCTCGAGTTGAAGCCCGAGGACTTCGGCAAGCCGTTCTTCCTGTCGCCCAAGCTGGCCAGCGGCATCGGCGAGGCCGGCGTCTTCGGCGGCATGATGGCGCGGCCGCAGGTGGTCGAGTTCCGCCGTGTGCACAACCTGGTGCAGTTGATCGCGCGCAACACCGGCTTCGTCGCCGCACCCGGGACGCCGCAGGCGCGCGCCGTGGCGGCGGCGTTCTCGCCCAGCCTGGTCGGCAGCACGATGGTGGCGAGCCAGCCGCAGCCCGAACGAAAGACGGTGCTGATCGACGCCGCGCCGCTGTTCGTCAACGACATGCTGGCGATCGGCGCACAACTGCAGCGCACGTATCGCCAGGGTTATGCGCTCGACGGCCGCAATTCGATGATCACCACGGTGCGCGGCAAGCCCGACGTGCTGGCCATCGAGGTGATGAACCACTACGCGACGGCGTCGATCGCGCAGCCGACGCCGGGCGCACCTCCGGGCGCGCCGGTGCCGACCGTGCCGCGCTCGCTGCCCGACGCGCGCAGCCTGTTCATCGGCCTGCACTACTCGCTGGCCAGACTGCCGGCGCAGGTCATGGCCGCGCGCCAGGCCGACCCGCGCGTCGGTCATTTCGTCAGCCGGGTCGACGACTTCGGTGATGACCTGGCGCGCAGTCCGCGCGTGCGCTACGTCGACCGCTGGCGGCTCGAGAAGAAGGACCCGGCGGCCGCGCTGTCCGCACCGGTGGCGCCGATCACCTACTGGATCGACCGCAGCGTGCCGCTGAAGTACCGCGACGCGATCAGCGCCGGCATCCTCGAGTGGAACAAGGCCTTCGAGCGCATCGGTTTCAAGGACGCGATCGAGGTCCGGGTGCAGCCCGACGATGCCGATTTCGACACCCTCGACTTCGGCATCGCCTCGGTGCGCTGGATGACCAACAGCGCACCGCAGTTCGGTGCCATCGGGCCGCGCCACGTCGACCCGCGCAGCGGCGAGATCCTCGACGCCGACATCAGCGTCGAGAGCCTGTCGTCGCGCAACCTGCGCCACCTGCGCTCGCGCATCCTGGGCGACGCTGCTGCGCCGGCAGCGCAACGCGCCGCGGCGTGGGCCGAGCTGCTGCAGGTGGCGGCGCCGGACGAGCGTGGTGTCGACCCGCTGCGCTGCGACTACGCCGGCGAAGCGGCCGACCAGCTCGGCTACGGTATGGACGTGCTCGCCGCGCGCGGCGAGATCGACCCGGCCAGCCCCGAGGCCCAGCAGTTCGTGCTGGACTACCTGAAGGACGTGACGATGCATGAGGTCGGCCACACGCTGGGCTTGCGCCACAACTTCCGCGCGTCGCACGTCTACTCGGCCGGGCAGTTGTCCGACCCCGGGTTCACCCGCAGCCACGCATTGACCGGTTCGGTGATGGAGTACGCGCCGATCAACCTGGCCCGCCCCGGCGCGGCCAGCGTCGCGCCGTTCCAGGCTACGCTCGGCCCGTACGACTACTGGGCCATCGAGTACGCGTACAAGCCCGTTGCGCCGGCCGACGAGGCGGCCGAGCTGGCGCGCATCGCCGCACGCAGCGGCGAGCCCGAACTGGCCTACGGCACCGACGAGGACAACCTGCTCGGCATCGATCCCGACGCGCTGCACTTCGACCTCGGTGCCGACGTGCTGGCCTTCGCCCAGCAGCGTTTCGAGATCGCGCGCGACCTGTTCCGACGCCAGGAGACGCGCAGCCTCGCGCCCGGCGAGGACTACGCCGGGCTGCGCCGCTCGCTGGCGTATGCCGTGCGTGACGCCGGTCGTGCCGCCGGCATCCTGCTGCGCCAGATCGGCGGCGTGCGCACGCTGCGCGACTTCCCGAACACCGGGCGCGACCCGTTGCAGCCGGTGGCCGGAGCCGACCAGCGCGCCGCGCTCGACCTGCTCGCGCGCCAGGTGCTGGCGGCCGACAGCTTTGCCGTCTCGCCGGCGCTGCAGCGCCGGCTGGCGCCGGACTTCCAGGAGCGCGGCGATGCGCTGTTCGGTGCCGGGGAGAAGGTGCCGACCGACTTCCCGCTGGCGCAGACCGTGCTCGACCTGCAGCGCGCGCTGCTGACCCAGTTGATGAGCGACACGCTGGCCGCGCGCGTGCTCGACAGCCAGGCCAAGGTGACGCCGCCGGCCGAGACGCTGCACCTGTCCGAGCTGTACCGCCGACTGCAGGCCGAGGTCTGGAGCGAGCTGGCCGGGCACGCTGACATCGCCCCGGCGCGGCGCGAGCCCTACACGGTTTCGCGGACGCCTTCCATCGGGAACGTGCTCGCGCGGGCTCGGGCTCGGGCCGATCGGCGACATGGCGTGCGCCGCGTCGCCGATGCAAAGGAGACCGGGG
>JBBIPS010000453.1:0-2467 GCA_037442725.1 Burkholderiales bacterium
CGCGTCGGCCGCGCACTCAAGCGCCTGGCGCGCCGGCGCTGGGCGCACTGGCGTGAGACGCTGCACCGCTGAGCGCCCCCAGGGCCGGGCTGCGCCCAGCCTGCCCCCCGCGGGGGTTCAAGCAAAGTGGCGCAGCCGCATTTGCTCGAGAGCGCGCTACCAGAACTCCCAGCGTCCGCTGTGCACGACCCAGACGCCGAGCGCGCCGTTGGTCACCGCGTGCGCGATCACCGGCGCCCACAGCGTGCCGCTGCGCCGGTACAGCCAGGCGTACGCCAGCCCGGCGACGACGGCGCCGAGCCAGAGCGTGTGCACCAGCGTGAAGGCGAAGGTCGACAGCACGATCGCGCGCAGCCCGACGCGCCGCGGGTCCACGCCCTCGAACACCGGCTGCTCGATCCAGCGCAGCACGAACGAGCGCCAGAACAGCTCCTCCATCACCGGCACCAGCAGCGCCGCGCCGATCCAGCGCACGATGATCAGCGGCCACACGCGCCGCCCCTGCGCATCGAGCGGAACGAAGCCGGCGGCGGCCTCGCCGATCTGCATCCACGGCGCCGTGAGCTCGATCCACAGCACGAACACCGCGAACCCGACGCCGGCGGCCAGCGCGGCCGCGCGCAGGTCGGGCAGGTTCTGCCGCGCCAGCTCGCCGTACTCGCGCCGCCACCACAGCAGCAGGCCACCGGCGGCGAGCACCTGCAGGCCGTAGAACCAGCGCGCATCGATGCCCCAGGCGCCGTCCGCCGGCGCCGCCCCACGCAGCGCCAGCGCGGCCATGAAGGCGGCGAACGGCGCGATGCGCAGCAGCGCGGGGCGCGACAGGTTCATGGCGTGACGGTCGGCAACCTCTGGGGTGGGCCAATGTAGCGCGGCGCCGCGACGCCGCTGGCACGGGTCGGGCCGGCCCCGGGCACGCACTGCCGTTCAGGAAAGCCCGCTACACGCACCCGTGCGGCACGGCTACCCTGAGTCGCGCAGCACGACGCTGCGCAGGAGTGCATGCCATGGGCAGGACGACCGTCGCCGCCGACTCGCTGGCGCTGCAGCGCCTGTACCACTGGGAGCGCAGCGAGCCTGGCCGCGTCGTCTTCACGCAGCCGGTGGGCGCCGGCCGGGTGCAGACCTTCAGCTGGGGCCAGACGATGGATCAGGTGCGCCGCATGGCCGCGTACCTGAGGTGCCAGGGCATCGGCCCCGGCGACCGGGTGGCGCTGCTGTCGAAGAACACCGCCTGGTGGCTGATGGCCGACTTCGCGATCTGGATGGCCGGCGCCGTCTCGGTGCCGCTGTACCCGACGCTGGCGGCCGACACGCTGCGCCGCATCCTCGAACACAGCGAGTCGAAGCTGCTGTTCATCGGCAAGCTCGACGGCTGGGAGGCGATGCAGCGCGGCGTTCCGGCCGGACTGGCGTGCATCGCGCTGCCGCTGGCACCGAGCGTGGACTGCCCGCGCTGGGACGACCTCGTCGCGCGCACCGGGCCGCTGAAAGGCGAACCGGTGCTGCGCGACGGCGACGACCTCGCGACGATCATGTACACGTCGGGCACCACCGGCGCGCCCAAGGGCGTGATGCACAGCTTCGCCACCTTCGCCTGGTCGGTCACGTCGGGCCTGAAGCGCGTCACGGTGACGCACGACACGCGCATGCTGAGCTACCTGCCGCTGTCGCACGTGGCCGAGCGCACGCTGGTCGAGCACGGCCTGCTGGCCAGTGCCATGCACGTCTACTTCGCCGACAGCCTCGAGACCTTCACGCAGGACCTGCAGCGCGCGCGGCCGACGGTGTTCTTCTCGGTGCCGCGGCTGTGGGTCAGGTTCCGCCAGGGTGTGAGCGCCAGGATGCCGCCGGCCAGGCTGGCGCGCTGGTTGAAGATCCCGATCGTCAAGGGCATCGTGCGCAACCAGGTCCTCGGTGCGCTCGGCCTCGACCAGTGCCGCTTCGCCGCCGGCGGCGCCGCGCCGATGCCGCCCGAGCTGCTGCGCTGGTACGCCGACCTCGGTCTGCCGATCGTCGAGGTCTACGGCATGACCGAGAACTGCGGCGTCTCGCACGCCACGCTGCCCGGCGTGCAGCGCCCGGGCACGGTCGGCCTGCCGTACGAGGGCGTCCAGGCGCGCATCGATCCGGCCAGCGGCGAGCTGCAGGTGCGCAGCCCCGGGCTGATGCTGGGTTACTACAAGGAGCCCGAGCTGACGCGCCAGAGCTTCACGCCCGACGGCTGGCTGCACACCGGCGACAAGGGTGCGCTCGACGCCGAGGGCTACCTGAGGATCACCGGACGCGTGAAGGACCTGTTCAAGACCAGCAAGGGCAAGTACGTCGCGCCGGCGCCGATCGAGGACCGGCTGGTGATGCACGCGACCGTCGAGGCCTGCGTGGTCACCGGCGCCAACCTCGGCCAGCCGCTGGGCATCGTGATGCTCAACGCCGACGCGGCGCAGCGCGCCCGCGATGCCGCGCA
>JBBIPS010000454.1:0-2467 GCA_037442725.1 Burkholderiales bacterium
GTCTTCGGCTTCTCCGGCTTCTCCACCATCGCCGAGATATAACCGCCCCTGGTCTCCACCACGCCGAAGCGGCGCGGATCGGCGACCTCCTTGACCGCGATGCAGTCGTCCTTGGAGGTCAGGAACTTGGAGATATCCGCGTCCAGGATAGTGTCGCCCAGCATGACCAGCACCGGGCCGCTGACGCTGCCCCCGGCGCTTGCGGGGGGACTCGCTTCAGGCCGTCACGTGCTCGCCGTGCTGCGGCACGCGCACCGCCCAGCCCAGTTCGTCCTTGATGCGCAGGCGCAGCGTGTCGGCGGCTTCGGGCTCGCCGTGCACGACGAAGGTCTGGCGCGGTGCGGCGCGCAGTCGGCGCAGCCAGTCGATCAGTTCATTCGAGTCGGCATGGCCCGAGAAGCCTTCGAGCCCCGTCACCTGCGCCCGTACCGGCACGTACTCGCCGTGGATCTTGACCTCGGTGGCGCCGCCCACGAGCCTGGCGCCGCGGCTGCCGCCGACCTGGAAGCCGGCAAACACGATGTGGTGGCGCGGGTCGGGCGCCATCGCCTTCAGGTGGTGCAGCACACGACCGCCGGTGGCCATGCCGCTGGCCGAGATGATGATCGAAGGGTAGCGCGAGCGCACCAGCCGCTGCGACTCGGCGGCGCTGGCGACCAGGTGCACGCCGTCGCACAGTGTCGTGATCTCGCGCTGCGGCACGCGCAGCAGGCGGCGGTGCTTGCGGTACAGCGCGGTGGCCTCGATCGCCATCGGGCTGTCCAGGTACACCGGCAGCCGGGCGGGGATGCCGCCCGCGCCCTTGAGCCGCTGCAGCGTCAGCAGCAGAGCCTGCGCGCGGCCGACGGCGAACGACGGCAGCAGCACCGAGCCGCCGCGACCGATGGTGTCGCGAACGATGCGGCCGAGCTGCTCGGCCACGTCGCCGCCGGGATGGACGCGGTTGCCGTAGGTCGATTCGACCAGCAGCACGTCGGCGCGCTGCAGCGGCTCGGGTGGCGGCATCAGCAGGTCGGCCTGCCGGCCGACGTCACCGGAGAAGGCCAGGGTTGCGCTCGCGTGGCTCAACGTGACCGCGCACGCGCCGAGCAGGTGGCCCACCGGCGCCAGCGCGACACCGACCGTGCCGACGCGCAGCACGCGACCGACCGGCAGCGGCGTGATCTTGGCGATCGCGCGCTGCGCATCGGCGCGGGTGTACAGCGGCAGCGCCCTGGCGTGGCGCGAGTAGCCGTACCTGTTGGCGCGACGCGCGTCCTCCTCCTGCAGGTGCGCGCTGTCGAGCAGCAGCACCTCGGCCAGGTCGCGCGTCGCCGGCGAGGCGTAGATCGGGCCGCGGTAGCCCTGCCTGACCAGGCCGGGCAGCCAGCCGCTGTGGTCGAGGTGGGCGTGGCTGAGCACCACCGCGTCGATCGATTGCGCATCGACCGGCAGTGGCGCCCAGTTGCGCTCGCGCAGCACCTTGTACCCCTGGAACAGCCCGCAATCGAGCAGGATGCGCTGCCCGCCGAGCGTGACCAGGTGGCGCGAGCCGGTGACGGTGTCGGCGGCGCCGAGGAACTCGATGTCCATGTCAGCGCCCCGCCCGATCGGCGTCGGGATTCAGCGCCATGGCGGATCGCCCGGTACGCCGGCCTGTGCTCGACGTCCTTGCGGTGGCGGGCACGACACCGCCTGCGCGACGACGGTCACGTCGACTCCGCCAGTTGCGCGAGTTCCTCGGACTCGAGCACGCGCCGGCCGGCACGGCCTTCGAGCAGGGCAGCGAGCATGCCGCGCGCCACCGCGTCGGCGGCGATCGGGTGCCAGCGGCGCGGCGTGAACCAGGACAGCGGCACGGCAAACTGCAGCAGCCACTGCTCGCCCAGCCGCGCCGGCTGGCCGAGCGCGGCCCGGTCACCCATCAGCAGCGAGGGGCGGGCGATCACCAGCACTTCGAACCCAAGATCGGCGACGGCCTGCTCCATCTCGCCCTTGACGCGGTTGTAGAACACCGTCGATCGCGCATCGGCGCCGAGCGCCGACACCACGCCGAAGCGGCGCGCGCCGGCAGCGCGCGCGGCGCGCGCGAAGGCCAATACCGCATCGAGGTCCACCGCCCTGAACGCGGCCTGCGAGCCGGCCGTCTTGATCGTCGTGCCCAGGGCGCAGCAGGCGGCGTCGATCGACGGCAGCCTGGGCATCGGGCCACCGCTCCAGGTCAGGCTGTACGCGTGCGGCAGTGCCTGCAGCGCCGGCAGCGGTCGGCGCAACAGCAGGTGCAGCGCCTCGCACGCGGTGTCGTAGGCCAGTTGCTGCGCCAGCGCGCGGCCGACCAGACCGCTCGCACCGGCCAGTGCGATGCGTCGCAGCGGCGCACGCGGCGAGCGGCGGGACGTCATGGTCGCGATTCTGCTACCAGCCGCGGGACGCCCTGTCACCCGCCACGGCCGGGTCCGCACGCCCGGTGGCCGGGGAACCCGTCGTG
>JBBIPS010000455.1:0-2460 GCA_037442725.1 Burkholderiales bacterium
GCCGGGCGCGATGGCACGCCCGGCAGGCTGGCGTCGCGCGGCCCGATGCGGCCGCACGCCGGCGTGATTTGGCAAGCGTGATGCCGATCAGTCCATCGGGTATTGCCCCGCGGGGGGGCCGAATAGAATCGGGGCCTTGGCCGCGAGGGCTGTCCTGGCACCCCGCCCGCACTGCGCAACGCGCTCCCCCGCCATGACGATCGCCTCGCTGTCCGCCCTGTCGCCGCTCGACGGCCGCTACGCCGCGCGCCTGGCCGCGCTGCGCCCGCTCGTCTCCGAGTTCGGGCTGATGCAGCGCCGCGTGCAGGTCGAGGTCGAGTGGTTCATCGCGTTGTCCGACGCCGGCTGGGCCGAATTCGCGCCGCTCGGCCCGGCCTCGCGCCGCTGGCTGCGCGCGCTGGTGGCGGGTTTCAGCGAAGCCGATGCCGCGGCGATCAAGGACATCGAGCGCGTCACCAACCACGACGTGAAGGCGGTCGAGTACTGGCTCAAGTCGCGCTTCGCCGGCCATGCCGAGCTGGCGGCGGCGGCCGAGTTCGTCCACTTCGCCTGCACCAGCGAGGACATCAACAACACCAGCCACGCGCTGATGCTCGGCGCGGCGCGCGAGCAGGTGCTGCTGCCCGCGCTCGACCGTGTCGTCGCGCGGCTGCGCGAGCTGGCGGTCGAGCTGGCCGACGTGGCGATGCTCAGCCGCACGCACGGCCAGACCGCCAGCCCGACGACGGTCGGCAAGGAGATCGCCAACGTCGTCGCGCGCCTGGCGACGGCGCGCGAGCGCATCGGCGCGGTCAGGCTGCTGGCCAAGATGAACGGCGCGGTCGGCAACTACAACGCGCACCTCGCGGCCTACCCCGATTTCGACTGGGAGGCGTTCAGCCGCCGCGTCGTCGAGCAGCAGCTCGGCCTGGCGTTCAATCCGTACACGATCCAGATCGAACCTCACGACGCGATGGCCGAGCTGTTCGACGCCGTCGCGCGCTGCGACACGATCCTGATCGACTGGTCGCGCGACGTCTGGGGCTATGTCTCGCTGGGCTACTTCAGGCAGCGGCTGAAGGCCGGCGAGGTCGGCTCGTCGACGATGCCGCACAAGGTCAACCCGATCGACTTCGAGAACGCCGAGGGCAACTTCGGACTGGCCAACGCGCTGCTCACCCACCTGAGCCAGAAGCTGCCCGTCAGCCGCTGGCAACGCGACCTGACCGACAGCACGGTGCTGCGCAACATGGGCGTGGCGCTGGGCCATGCGGTGCTGGGGCTGGACTCGCTCGCGCGCGGCCTCGACAAGCTCGAGATCGACCGCCCTGCGATCGCCGCCGACCTCGACGAGGCCTGGGAGGTGCTGGCCGAGGCGGTGCAGACGGTGATGCGCCGCCACGGCCTGCCCGAGCCCTACGAGCAGTTGAAGCAGTTCACGCGTGGCCAGCCGATGACGCGCGAGCTGATGCGCGGCTTCATCGACCGGCTGGCGTTGCCGAGCGCCGAGAAGGCGCGCCTGCTGGCGCTGACGCCGGGTACCTACACCGGCCTGGCCGCGACGCTGGCGCGCCGGGTCTGACCACCCTTGGATGTGCCGCGGCGGTGCCGACCGACCGAGTGCCTGCGGCCAGCCGCGCGCCTCTCGTCGATGGCCTGCGGATTCGACGCACGCCACCAGGACGCGGCCGCGGCATGAGATTCAGCGACCTCCTGCGCGGCGCCGAAGCCCGCGCCGATTCGCTGTTATGCGTCGGTCTCGATCCCGACCCGGGCCGCTTCCCCGGGGCCTGGCGCGACGACGCCTCACGCATCTTCGACTTCTGCGCTGCCATCGTCGACGCCACCCGGGACCTGGTCATCGCGTTCAAGCCGCAGATCGCCTACTTCGCGGCGCACCGGGCCGAGGACCAGCTCGAGCGGCTGATGGCGCATCTGCGCCGGGTCGCGCCCGACGTGCCGGTGATCCTCGACGCCAAGCGCGGCGACATCGGCGCCACCGCAGCGCAGTACGCGCGCGAGGCCTTCGTGCGCTACCAGGCTGATGCGGTGACGCTGTCGCCGTTCCTGGGGCTGGACTCGATCGAGCCCTACATGCGCTACGACGGCAAGGGGCTGATCCTGCTGTGCCGCACCTCCAACCCCGGCGGCGCGGACCTGCAGGCGCAGCGGCTCGACGGTGGCGTGCAGGTCTACGAACACATCGCACGGCTGGCCGCCGGGCCGTGGAACCGCGGCGGCCAGATCGGCCTCGTCGTCGGTGCCACGCGGCCGGCCGAGATCGAGCGCGTGCGCGCGCTGGCGCCGACGCTGCCGCTGCTGATCCCGGGTGTCGGCGCGCAGGGCGGCGACGTGGCGGGCCTGTTCCAGCACCGCCGTGGGCAACACGGCCGGACCGGCCGAGAAATTGAAAATGCGCATTATCTGAATCCTTCCTGCGTCAATCCGTTCAGACTTCGGGCTGAGTGCCTTCGTCACCCG
>JBBIPS010000456.1:0-2444 GCA_037442725.1 Burkholderiales bacterium
CGAGTCGAGCTGGCGCGGGCTGTTCGACGCGCTGCGTTCGAGCAGCGCGTCGAGGTGCGCCGTCAGTTCGGCCGCATGCGGGTAGGCCGGCGCCGGGCCGAGCGCGGCGCGCAGCGCGTCCGCGTCGCCGTCGCGATAGAAAGCCCACACCGCGGCAGCCGGTACCGGCGCCTGGAACGCCACCGGCAGGCCGAGCCCGGTCGGGCCCGCCGGCAGCCCCGGCACACCGGCGACGCCGAGGCTCAGCGTCTGCGTCACGCGGCGCTCCCAGTGCCGTCCCTGGCGCGACAGACCCAGCGCGTCGAGCTCGCGGCCGCGCTCGACCATCAGCGCGTGCGCACCGCGCGCGCTGCCCACCGCGTCCAGATGCTGCAGCGCGGCCTGCATGTCCTCGGGCGCGATCCAGCGACTCGGCCGCTGCTCGGGCTGCACCTTCTGCAGCAGGATGAAACCCCGGTCATCGAGATAGTCCTCGAATCCCGGCGTCCCGTCGGCGATGAAGTCGGCCGGCCTGACCACCTGCGGCAGCGCGTAGGCGGCCTGGCGGATGCGCTCGACCGCGGCGGCGTCGAGCTGCACCGGGACCCGGCTGGCATGGCGCGGGTCGGGCAGGCGAAGTGGGTCGGGCGCGACGGCGGCGCGCTTCGAGGGGGCCGTCACGACAGGCGCCCGCGCCGGGGCGCGGTGGACGCGGACAGATCGGCGCGCGGACCGCGCGGCAGTGCGCTGCCCACTCTATGCCGCAGCCTCGTCGCGCGCCGACCCGGCAGCGGCCGGCCGGGAGCGATAGCCGCGCAGCGCCGCCGTCAGGCGTTGCCGCACCGCCGCGCGCAACGATGCCGGCGCGAGCACCTCGACCTGCTCGCCGTGGCGCAGCACGTCCATCACCAGCTCGGTGGCGTCGACATACGGCAACTCGAGCTCGTAGTGCCCGTCCGCGAGCCAGCGGCCGCGCTGCTCGGGGTGCCACTGTTCATGGCTGATCCACTGCGCAGCCTGCGGCGTGAAGCGCAGCCGCGCCCACTGCGGCGAGCCGCCGGCGTAGATGCCGTAGCCGGCGTCCATCTCGGCCTCGACCTGCTTCATCGCGACGTCCCTGGCGCGCGTGGGCAGGATGCCGGCCTGCTGCACCGCGTCGAGCGCGAAGCGCAGCAGCTTCTCGCGCTGGTGGCACCAGGCGTCGAGGTACCAGGTGTGCCTGTAGTGCACCAGGCGCTGCGGCGAGACCTCGCGCTCGCCGACCGCGCCGCGACCGCGCGTCAGGTAGCGCAGTTGCAGCCGGCGCCGTCGCACCAGCGCCTCGCCGACGCGCTCGAAGACCGCGCCGGCCACCGGACGGCGCAACGCGCTGACGATGCGCACGCGACGGTGCAGGACCCGGGCGTCGTCGGCGCCGCCCGGGCCGAGCAGTTCGTGGATGCGCGCCAGCAGCGGCTCGAGATGGCGGCCGAGCATGCCGTCGGCATCGAGCCCGCTCAGCAACTGGTGCGCCATCAGCAGCGAGTACAGCTCGCGCTCGTTGAACCACAGACCCGGCAGCTCGTGCGCCGGGCCGGCGCTGGCCGGGCCGAAGCGATAGCCGTTGCGATCGCGGTCGTACTCGATCGGTGCGCCCATCCGGTCGCGCAGGTACTCCAGGTCGCGCTTGAGCGTCGCGGGCGAAACCTCCAGCTCCGCGCGCAGCGCCGCGGCGCTCACCGCGCCGCGGCTGCGGATCAGTCGCTCGAGCTGGTACAGGCGTGCGGTCTTGGTCATGATCGGTTGGCGCGCCGCCCGGCGCGCGCAGCGGCGCTGCCTCGCAGTCTGCCACAACGCTGGCTCAGATCATGAGCCACAGACGCATGCGGAGCGAAAAAAGATTTCTGCGCTGTGGCTCATCCTTTGAGCCACCTGGGCGCGAGACTGGCCGGGCCGGCAACCTCCCGGCGGCCCACCCTGCAGGAGCCCCCATGGCCCACACCGCACTTCTGTTCGACCTGCCCGTCCCGGCGCCGGCGACGCCGCAGCGCGCACGCCGCGACGCCCGCACCCGCCCGGCACGCACGCCCGGTTCGGACGACACCGCGTTCGAGATCGGCTGGGACTTCGGCCGCCATCGGCTGACGCCACCGCCGGACCACCTGCACGGTGGACATCCCGTACGCCAGGGCTGGGAAGCCGCGCGCGCCGCCTTCGGCCGCAGGACGCTGCCCGCCACGCGCCATGTCGCGCGATGGCTCGACTTGCGGCTGCAGGCCTGGCAGCACGACCAGGCGTTCGAGGCGGTGCAGGTCACGCCGAACCTGCTGCGCCAGATCGACGTCGCCGAGTGCCCGGTGACCGGGGTCGCGCTGACACATGGTGCCAGCGCGCCGAGCGACGCCGTGGTCGTGCGCATCTGCGCCGACGCGGCGTACGCCGCCGGCAACCTGGCGCTGGTGTGCCGGCGCGCCAGCCAGGCGATG
>JBBIPS010000457.1:0-2442 GCA_037442725.1 Burkholderiales bacterium
CGCCCTGCGGTGCCGGCACGATCCAGTCGAACAGCCAACCCGACTGCGCCGTCGTCGACCCCGACGTCGACGCCGCCGGCCCCGGCGCGGCCCAGCAGGCCAGGCAGTCGGCGCCGATGAAGCGCTCCAGCACGGGAGCATCCGACGCCGGGCAGGGTGACGGCGCGTCGGCGCCGCCCGGCGCGGCCGCGGCGGCGATGCCGGTCGTCACCAGGCCGGCTCCTAGAATCCATGAATGCATGAAGCGCATTCTGCGGGCACAACGCCGCCCGCGTCGCGGGACCTCACCGCCGGCGCGTCGTTGCTGCAACACCTGAATCCCGAACAACTGGCCGCGGTGACGCTGCCGGCCGGGCCCGCGCTGATCCTGGCCGGCGCGGGTTCGGGCAAGACGCGCGTGCTGACGACGCGCATCGCCTGGCTGCTCGCGACCGGCCAGGTCGCACCGGGCGGGCTGATGGCGGTGACCTTCACGAACAAGGCTGCCAAGGAGATGCTGGCACGGCTGTCGACGCTGCTGCCGCTGGCACTGCGCGGCATGTGGATCGGCACCTTCCACGGACTGTGCAACCGCTTCCTGCGCACGCACTGGAAGCTGGCCGCGCTGCCGCAGTCGTTCCAGATCCTCGATGCCGCCGATTCGCAGTCGGCGGTCAAGCGCATCATCAAGGCGATGCAGCTCGACGAGGAACGTTTCGTGGCGAAGCAGGTGAGCCACTTCATCGCCGGCGCCAAGGACGACGGGTTGCGCCCGCGCGACGTCGAAGCCCACGACCCGTACCGGCGCAAGCTGGTCGAGGTCTACCAGGCCTACGAGGACCAGTGCCAGCGCGAGGGCGTCGTCGACTTCGCCGAGCTGATGCTGCGCACCGTCGAGCTGCTGCGCGACAACGACCCGCTGCGCGAGCACTACCAGCGCCGCTTCGCGCACGTGCTGGTCGACGAGTTCCAGGACACCAACCGGCTGCAGTACCGCTGGATCAAGATGTTCGCGCCGCCCGGCAACGCGCACCTGAGGACCGACGGCAGCGCCGCGCAGAGCGTCTTCGCGGTCGGCGACGACGACCAGAGCATCTATGCCTTCCGCGGCGCGCGCGTGGGCAACATGGCCGATTTCGAGCGCGAGTATCGCGTCGAGAAGGTGATCAAGCTCGAGCGCAACTACCGCTCGTTCGGCAACATCCTGGACAGCGCCAACGCGCTGATCGCGCACAACGCGCAGCGCCTGGGCAAGAACCTGCGCACCGACGCCGGCCCCGGCGAGCCGGTGCGGGTGGCCGAGTCGGCCAGCGACTATGCCGAGGCGCAGTGGCTGCTCGACGAGGCGCAGCAACTGCACGCCGGCGGCATCCGGCGCAGCGAGATCGCGGTGCTCTACCGCAGCAATGCGCAGAGCCGGGTCATCGAGAGCGCGCTGTTCAACGCCGGCATCCCGTACCGCGTCTACGGCGGCCTGCGATTCTTCGAGCGTGCCGAGGTCAAGCATGCGCTGGCCTACCTGCGCCTGATCGAGAACCCGGACGACGACACCGCCTACCTGCGCGTCGTCAACTTCCCGGCGCGTGGCATCGGCCCACGCACGCTCGAGCAGTTGCAGGATGCCGCCCGCGCCGCCGGGAAGAGCCTGCACCAGAGCGTGGCCGCGGTGCCTGGCAGGGCCGGCGCCTGTCTGGCCGGCTTCAACGCGCTGCTCGACGGGCTGCGCGACGCGACGCGCGGATCGACGCTGCGCGCAATCATCGAGCAGATGCTCGAGGCGTCGCGGCTGCTCGACTTCTACCGCGCCGACAGGGACGGCGCCGATCGCATCGAGAACCTCGAGGAGGTCGTCAACGCGGCCGAGGCCTTCGTGATGCAGGAGGGGTTCGGCAAGGACGTGGTGGCGTTGCCGCTGGACGAGACGGCGCCGGGTGGCGGCGCCAGCCCGGCGTCGGCGAGCCTGCGGCCCGACACCGAGACCGGCGAGATCATCTCGCCGCTGGCGGCGTTCCTGACGCACGCTGCGCTCGAGGCCGGCGACAACCAGGCGCAGGCCGGGCAGGACGCGGTGCAGCTGATGACGGTGCACTCGGCCAAGGGCCTCGAGTTCGACTGCGTCTTCATCACGGGACTCGAAGAGGGCCTGTTCCCGCACGAGAACTCGATGTCGGCGGCCGACGGCCTGGAAGAGGAGCGACGCCTGATGTACGTGGCGATCACGCGCGCGCGACGGCGCCTGTACCTCAGTTTCAGCCAGACGCGGATGCTGCACGGCCAGACGCTCTACAACGTCAGGAGCCGCTTCATCGAGGAACTGCCCGAGGCGGCGCTGAAGTGGCTGACGCCGCGCCACGCCGGCTTCAGCACCGGCTATGCCGCCGAGTACCACAGTGCCTGGGAGCGCGGCAGCGGCCTGCGCTCGGTCGTCGGCGCCGGCAGGCGCGCGCCGCGGCCGCAGCGGGC
>JBBIPS010000458.1:0-2428 GCA_037442725.1 Burkholderiales bacterium
CTCGACGCCTGCGGCGAGGAGCGCGGCAACGGCCTGTACGAGCGCTACGCCGGCGGTTTCGCCGCCGGTTACCGCGACGAGCACGCGCCGGCGGCGGCCGTGCGCGACATCGAGCTGATGGAGTCGCTGGCCGGGCCCGACGCGCTGGCACTGGCGCTGTACCTGCCGCTCGAGGCGCCGCCCGGACGGCTGCGCTTCAAGCTGGTCCGCGCCGGCGAGCTTGCGCCGCTGTCACAGAGCCTGCCGATGCTCGAACACATGGGCGTCGAGGTGCTCGAAGAGCGGCCGTATGAAGTTCGGCGCAGCGACGCGGCAGCCGGCGCGCCGGCGGCGGGCACCGAGTTGTGGATCGATGACTTCGGGCTGCGCGTGCCCGGCCGCGACGAGATCGACATCGAAGGCCTGCGCGAGCGCTTCCAGGAGACGGTGGCGCGCACCTGGCGCGGCGACAACGAGAACGACGACTTCAACCGCCTGGTGCTGCTGGCCGGGCTCGACTGGCGCGGCGTCGGCGTGCTGCGCGCCTACGCGCGCTACATGAAGCAGGCGGCGTTCACCTTCAGCCAGGCCTACATCGAACGCGCGCTGGCCGGCAACGCCGGCATCGCGGCCGACCTGGTGGCGCTGTTCATGGCCCGGCTCGACCCCGCGCTCGCCGAAGACCGCGCCGCCGCCCAGGCGCGCATCGAGGTGCGCATCGAGCAGGCGCTGGACGCCGTCTCCAACCTCGACGAGGACCGCATCCTGCGCCAGTACCTGGCGCTGATCCGGGCCACGCTGCGCACCAACTTCTTCCAGCGCGACGCCCACGGCGGACCCAGGCCGGTGCTGTCGATCAAGTTCGATCCGTCGCGGGTGCCAGGGCTGCCCGAGCCGCGTCCGCTGTTCGAGATCTACGTCGCCTCGCCGCGCGTCGAGGGCGTGCACCTGCGCAACGGCCGCGTCGCGCGCGGCGGGCTGCGCTGGTCCGACCGCATGGAGGACTACCGCACCGAGGTGCTCGGGCTGGTCAAGGCGCAGCAGGTGAAGAACGCGGTCATCGTCCCGGTCGGCTCCAAGGGCGGCTTCGTCCTGAAGCGCCTGCCGCCGGCCGCCGCCGCAGGCGACCGCGACGCGCTGATGAAGGAGGGCGTGGCCTGCTACCGGGCCTACCTGCGCGGCCTGCTCGACCTCACCGACAACCTCGTCGGCGGCAAGGTGGTGCCGCCGCGCGACGTGGTGCGCCACGACGGCGACGACCCCTACCTGGTGGTGGCGGCCGACAAGGGCACGGCCACCTTCTCGGACATCGCCAACGCCGTCGCCGCCGAGTACGGCTTCTGGCTCGGCGACGCGTTCGCCTCGGGCGGCTCGGCCGGCTACGACCACAAGAAGATGGCAATCACCGCGCGCGGCGCGTGGGAGAGCGTCAAGCGCCACTTCCGCAGCCTCGGCCTCGATTCGCAGGGGCAGGACTTCACCGCCGTGGGCGTCGGTGACATGAGCGGCGACGTGTTCGGCAACGGCATGCTGCTGTCGCGCCACATCCGGCTGGTCGCGGCGTTCGACCACCGCCACGTCTTCATCGACCCGAGCCCCGATGCTGCGACCAGTTTCGCCGAGCGCGAGCGCCTGTTCGCGCTGCCGCGCTCGTCGTGGGCCGACTACGACGCGTCCAAGCTCTCCGCCGGCGGCGGCGTCTGGCCGCGCAGCGCGAAGTCGATCCCGCTGTCGACGCAGGCGCGCGCGGCACTGGGCATCGATCCCGCGGTCGAGCACCTGACGCCCAACGAGCTGATGCACGCGATCCTGCTGGCGCCGGTCGAGCTGTACTACAACGGCGGCGTCGGCACCTACGTCAAGTCCTCCACCGAGAGCCACGCCGACTGCGGCGACCGCGCCAACGACGCCATCCGCGTCGACGGCGCGGCGCTGCGCTGCAAGGTGGTGGTCGAAGGCGGCAACCTCGGCTGCACCCAGCGCGGACGCATCGAGTACGCGCTGCGCGGGGGGCTGGTCAACTCGGATGCGATCGACAACTCGGGCGGCGTCGACTGCTCGGATCACGAGGTCAACATCAAGATCCTGCTCAACGCGGTGGTCGCCGACGGCGAACTCACGGCGCGCCAGCGCGACAAGCTGCTGGGCGAGATGACCGACGACATCGCCGCGCTGGTGCTGCGCGACAACACCTTCCAGACGCAGTGCCTGTCGGTGCTGAGCCGGCTCGGGCCGCAGCTGGCCGATGCCGAGGCGCGTTTCATGCGCTTCCTCGAGCGCCAGGGCCGGCTCAACCGCGGTGTCGAGTTCCTGCCCGACGACGAGGAGCTCGCGCAGCGCCAGGCCCACGGCCAGGGCCTGACCACGCCCGAGCGCGCCGTGCTGCTGGCCTACAGCAAGATGTGGCTGTTCGACGAGATCCTCGCCTCCGACCTGCCCGAGGACCCGT
>JBBIPS010000459.1:0-2404 GCA_037442725.1 Burkholderiales bacterium
AGGTCGGCCAGCGTGTTGTTCGCCAGCAGGTGCGCCAGCGCCCAGACCTTGACACCGAGCACCATCGGATGATGCAGTCGGGTCCGCAGCGCGTTGCGCGGCACATAGGCGGCAGCCAGCAGGACGAACGCGGCCAGTGTCAGCAGTGCGGCCCCGTGGCGCGTCCAGACCGGGGTCGCCCACAACACCACCGGCTGCTGGCGCGCCTGCGCGAAGCCCCAGACGATGAGCGCCAGGCCGAGCGCCGACAGCAGCGCGACCCGCCCCTTCCAGGCGCGCTCACCGCGCCGCGCGATGACGCGCGCGCGCCAGTCGCCGGCGACGATGCGCGTCGAGTGCACGCCCAGGAAGAGCAGCAGGCCGAGGATCAACAGAGTCATGGGGTGGCTTTCGATGCGGAGGCAGGAGCGGGTAGGCCGGACCACCGAGGTGCCGCGCGTCGCGCCCGGTCAGGTGCCGACGCTCCGGCGCGTCGCGCAGCCTGCGCCGGATTCTCGCCCGGTTCGCCTTGCCGCTGCGGCGTCGAGGTCTCGCGCAGGACAGCCGCATCCGGGTCGGCCGGCTATGCTGGCCGGTCCGCACCCCATCGATCTTTCACGTCGACCGCCGATGACCGAACCTGCCGCGCCTGAACCACGCTTCAAGTACTACTGGGAAGACTTCGTGCCCGGCACCGTGCGCGAGTTCGGCGCGATGGCCGTCACGCGCGAGGCGGCGCTCGACTTTGCGCGCCAGTTCGACCCGCAGCCGTTCCACCTCGACGACGCCGCCGCCGAGGCGTCGCTGTTCGGCAAGCTCTCGGCCAGCGGCTGGCACACCTGCGCGATGGCGATGCGAATGATGTGCGACGCCTACCTGCTCGACGCCGCCAGCCTGGGCAGCCCCGGCATCGATCACCTGAAGTGGCTCGCGCCGGTCTACCCCGGCGACACGCTGCGCGTGCGCTTCGGCGTGCTCGAGGCGCGGCCGATGGCCAGCCGGCCCGAGGTCGGGCTGGTGCGCTCGCACTGGGAGGTGCTGAACCAGCACGACGCGGTCGTGCTGACGATGCAGGGCTGGGGCATGTTCAGGCGCCGCAAGGTACCGTTGGCGACGGACTGAGGCCCGCAGGCCATCGGCTGCACGCGCTCCCGCGTGGCGCGACTCCGGCGCGTGCCGCCGTCGTTCCGGTCGCGCCGTGGGCGCGCAGGGTCGGCGCGACGGATGCGCCTACTTCGTCGTTGCGCGACGCAGCCAGAGCGACCACAGCCGCGCCAGATCGGCGTTACCGTCGCTGCCCTTGACGGCGGCGAAGCTGCGCAGCGCATCGTCGGTGCGGGCGGCGCGGACCTGCGCGATGCCCAGGTGCAGCAGCGCGTCGTCGGGCCGGCGCAGGCCGCCCTTGGCCTGGCCCTGCGCCATCAACGCCAGCGCGCGGTCGTGGTCTCCGGCGCCCGACAGCGCGAACCCGAGGTTGACGAGGGCGTTGCCGTCCGCGGCGCTGCGTGCCGCGGCCTCGCTGTCGCCCAGCGCGCCCCTGTCCTGCGCAGCGGCCTTGCTGGCCTGCTGACGCAGCTTCTGGTGTGCCGCGGCGGCCGCGCCCTGGCCGAACAGGCCGCTGGCAAAACCATCGCCCATCAGCCTGTGCGCCTCGGCCGGCAGCCCGGCCTGCAACGCACGCTCGGCCATCTCGGCGGTCTGCTCGGCGCTGAGCTTGGCTCCGGTGGCCTGCTTCAACCGGTAGACATCGAGCCGGAGTCGATCACCGGCAAAGGCCGGGCCGCTCACCGTGCGCGAGACCAGCTCGTCCCAGTAGTCGGGCTTCGGATAGTGCTGTGCCAGCATCTCGAGCGTGGCCAGGTAACCCGGGGCGTCGCCCAGCTTGTCCTGGCTGAAGGCCAGCGTCCGCAACAGGCTCTCGGGTGTGGTGCGTCGCGCCGCTGCGTCCGCACGCACGAGGGGCACGATCTCGGCCGCCGCGCCGGCGTTGTCGCCGGACTCGGCCAGCACTTGCGGCAGCAGCCGCAGCAGCGCGGCATCGGCGCCGCCCGCGGCCCGGTAGGCGCGCAGCCAGGTCGCCGCACGCGTGTAGTCCTTGCTCTGGATCGACAGCTTCGCCGTCGTCTCGATCATCGGCAGCCGCTCGGCGGGCGGCACAAAGCCGGAGCCGAGCGCGGCTTCGAAGTTGGCGATCGACAGCGGCAGCTCGGCGGCGCCGAACGCCGCCACCGCGCGCAGCCGCTGGATCAGGTAGACCTCGTACGGCGTCAGGCTGCCCACCGCCTCGGCCTCGCTCAGCCTGGCCAGCGCTTGCCTGGCGCTGGCGGGCGTTGCCGCGCGTACCAGCTCCTGCGCGGCCCGCAGCGGCTGGCCGAGTTCGGCGCGCACGGTTGGCGCCGACGCCGCGGCTGGAGCGGGCGCGGCC
>JBBIPS010000460.1:0-2403 GCA_037442725.1 Burkholderiales bacterium
GCCAGCGACTCGCGCAACGCCGCCTGCGCGGCACGCTCGCGCCTGAGCGCGCGCCACTCGCGCGCCAGGGTCGGCAGGCCGATCAGCGCATTGACGGCATGCACCATCGTGACGACGACGAACCCGGTGCCCAGCGCCACCAGCACGAAGGCGTTGAGCGACATGTCCAGCCGCCAGTGGCCCCAGTAGAACGAGGCCAGGCCCTGGTTGTCGCCCAGCGCCAGCGCGGCGACCACGGCCACCACGAACAGCAACAGCAGCCAGACGATGGTCCGCATCTCAGTGTCTGACCCGCCGTGCGCAGGACAGCGATCGCCCCGGATCGAACGCAGGGCGCCTGCGCAGCCCTCGGGCCTGGCCAGCCAGGGGGGGCCGGACGCGCCGCATCCTAGCGTCCCGCCTGAGCGGCCGCGATCGCCGCCAGCGACTCATCGGGTCGCGGCACGCTGATCTGCCGCGCCTGCGCGGTGACCTGCCGCACCAGGTCGAGCGCGCTCGCCACGCGTCGCGAGTTGCGGTCGAAGTAGCGCTCGAGCGCGGCCTGCGCATCGCGCAGATCGAACTGCGCGGTGTCGAACTGGCGCGACAGCAGCGCCAGCCGCGCGTTGAGCAGGCGCAGCTTGAGGTTCTCGCGCAGGAACCAGGCCTGTTCGGGCGCCACCAGCATCGCCTCGGGTGTGTCGATGCGGGTGACGCGCAGCAACGAGCGCACCTCGGCCCAGACCCGGCCGGACAGTGTCGACCATCGGTCGCCGAGCCAGCCCAGCCAGTCGGCCGGGGCTGCCGAGGCAACGCCGGCCGGTGCCGCTGCCTTCGGCGCCGCCGGGGTGCGTCGCCCCGGCTGCGACAGCAACGGCAGTTCGTCGACCAGGTGCACGACTTCGTCGAGCTTGATCGCCAGGCTGGCGACGTCCGTCACCGCAACGGCCTTGACGCGGTCGGCATCGCGGGCCAGTGCCCGGCGCACGCGCTCCAGACGCGGCTGGTTGATGTGCGACAGCCGCTCCTCGGCCTTGCGCAGCGCGCCCAGCAACGGCTCGGCGCTGCCGGTGATCGCCACCTGCTGGACGCCGACGCGGATCGCCGCATCGACATCGGCGAGCACGTTTTCGTCGCGCGACCGCGACAGCTGCTGGATCAACTCCTCGAGCTGCGTGCGCTGCAGCGCCGTCTCGGCCACGCGCGCCTCGAGCAATGTCGTCCTGGCCTCGGCCGCCATGGCGGTGTCGTGCGCCTGCCTGGCCAGCGCATGCGCCTCGACCGCCTGGCCCTGGCTGTCCTGCTGGCGCCGCACGAGTTCCTGCTCGAGCACCCTGACATGCTGCTGGCCGTACAGCGACAGCGTCAACGCCACCACGCTGAAGGCACCGACCAGCGCGGCACCGATGATCCAGCCGCGCTCCGACAGGCGCGTCGCGATGGCGCCGGCCGGCATCGGCGTGGGGGTTGCGCCGGCTTGCTGCGCGTGACCGTCGTCCGCGGCGGGGACTCGCCCGGCGGGTGCCGCGTCCGGCGGCGCCTGAACCGACACGCCCGCCGCTCCGGCGGGGGCGGCCCCTGCGCCGCCTGCGGGGCTGGAGGAGGTGTCGTTCACGGTCCGCGCAATTGTATCGAGCGGCGAATGTACGAAGCGACGGCCTCGGGCGAGGGTGCGATGAGCTCGACACGCCCGAAGCCGATGGCGCGCGCCGCCCGCTCGATGCGCTCGTGCGTCGCCAGCGCCAGCGCCGCGGCCCAGTCGGCCCCCGGCGCCAGGGCCGGCAGATGAGCCACCGCCTCGCTGCTGCTGAACAACCACACGTGACCCTGCGGCTGCCCGAGTGCCTCGGCCAGCGTCGAGCGGCCTGCCGCGTCGGGCACCGGCGCGCTGCGCCGGTACGCCGCGACGAATTCGACCTGCGCGCCCTGCCCGCGCAGCGTCTCGGCCAGCCAGTCGCGCCCACCTTCGCCGCGCACGATCAGCGCCTTCGCGCCGCGCCAGTCGCGCAACTTCTGCAGTTGCCGCCACAGCGCTTCCGAATCGAACTGCCCACCCTCGGCCGGCGGCGAGATGACCTGGGCCGGCGCCACCCCGGATCGCACCAGGGCCCGCTCGGTACCGGCGCCGGTGCTGCCGGCGCGTGTGGCCACCGGCCAGGCCAGGTCGCTCGGCCGTTCGGCGAAGAACCGCTCGACGGCGCTCGGGCTGACGAACATCACCAGGTCGAACCCGGCAAGCGCGCCCCAGGCCGCACGCACCGGCCGCAGGTCCGCCGGCGCGTCGATGGCCAGCAGCGGCAGCGCACGGCTGCAGATGCCGAGTGCGGCCAGCCGCGCCACCCAGGCGTCGGCCTGTGGCTGCGGCCGGGTCACGACGACTCGGATGCCTGCGCCTGCGGCACCGGTCTCGCGCTGCGCCCGGCG
>JBBIPS010000461.1:0-2396 GCA_037442725.1 Burkholderiales bacterium
GGCCGAGCAGGACGAGGAGGTAGTAGCCGAGGACGGTGGGGGGGAGGACGAGGGGGAGGGTGATGAGGGCGTCGAGGATGTGCTTGCCGCGGAAGCGGCCGGCGAGGACGATGGCGACGGTGCCGGGCGTGATGCTCTTGCGGAGCTTCGCGGCCTTAGGCGCAGCGCGGTGCGAGCGGAGCGGCAAAACCTGCCGATCCGCGTTTCAGCGATTGCAGGACGTATCCGCCGCGCTGCGCGATCGGCTGCAACGCCCGGTGGCGTGCCGGTCGCGCCGCGCGCCGGTGCGCAGTGCGGCGGCGCTGCACCCTTTTGATCAGACCGTCATCCCGCCCGAGACTTCGATCACCGCGCCGTTGAGGTAGCTGGCCTCGTCGCTGGCCAGGAAGGCGTAGACGTTGGCGATCTCGTCGGCGTGGCCGAGGCGGCCCAGCGGCACCTGCGCCCGCATGTGCTCGACGACCTTGGCCGGCATCGCGGCGATCAGCGGCGTCTCGATGAATCCCGGCGCCACCGCATTGACGCGCACGCCGTGGCGGCCGAGTTCGCGGCTCCAGGTCTTGGTGAACCCGATGACGCCGAACTTGCTGGCCGCGTAGTTGGTCTGCCCGAAGTTGCCATAGATGCCGACCACCGACGAGGCGTTCAGGATCACCCCCGAGCGCTGCGCCACCATCGTGTCGGCCACCGCCTGCGAGGCGTGGAAGACGCCGCGCAGGTTGACGTCGATGACCGCGTCGAACTGCGCCAGCGTCATCTTCTGCAGCCTTGCGTCCTGCGTGATGCCGGCGTTGTTGACGAGCACGTCGACGCGCCCGAACTCGGCCTTGACCGCTTCGACCATCGCGTCGATCGCGTCGCGCCGCGTCACGTTGACGCTGAAGCCGACCGCCTGCGCGCCCAGCGCCCGGCACTGCGCCACCGCGGCGTCGACGCTTGCGGTGTGCAGGTCGCAGACGACGACGACGGCACCCTCGCGGGCGAACTTCAGCGCGGTGGCCAGGCCGATGCCCTGCGCCGCGCCGGTGATGATCGATACCTTGTTCTTCAGTCGCATAGTTCGAGGAATTCCAGCAGGAAGGGAAGGTGCGCGTCGAAGTCCGACAGCGCGTGGTCGCCGCCTTCGAGCAGGCGGATCCGGGCTCCGGCGTAGCGCGCCGCCATCTCGCGCCAGTCGAGCAACTCGTCGCCCTTGGCGATGACGGCGCAATAGCGCTCGGGCCGGGTGATCCCGACCGGTCTCAGCGCGCGCAGCTCGGCGATGTATTCGGGGCGGAAGAAGAAGTGCTCGTCGGGGGTGTGGAACTGCGTCTGCTCGCCGATGTGCGCGGCCAGGTCGCGCGCCGGGTCGATGGCCGGGTTCAGCAGCACCGCCGGGCAGCCGAAGGCCTCGGCCAGCGTGGTGGCGTAGAAGCCGCCGAGCGAGCTGCCGAGCACGGCCATGCGCCGGTGCGGCCAACACGCGACGCCTTGTGTGAGCAGCGTCCAGGCGGCGCGCGGCGACGGCGGCAATTGCGGGCACCACCAGTGGACCGCCGGCCGGTGCGCCTGCAGCCAGGCGCGCAGGCGCTGCGCCTTGAACGATTGCGGCGACGAGCGGAAGCCGTGCAGGTAGAGCAGGTGCGTCGGCGGCAGCACGCTGGCGGGCACCGGCGTCGTGCGCTGCCGCGCCGGCTCGTCCGCCGCCACGGGCTTCAGCCGCGCGCGCTGCCGGCTTCGAGCGCCGCCAGCAGCTTGCCGTGGATGCCGCCGAAGGCGCCGTTGCTCATCACCAGGACGCGGTCGCCGGGCCGGGCCGCACGTACGATCGCGGCCACCAGCTGCTCGACGCTGTGGGCGACGGCCGCGCGCCGGCCCAGCGGGGCCAGCGCCTCGGCGGCGTCCCAGCCGTAGTCGCCCTGCAGGCAGAACGCGAGGTCGGACTCCTCCAGCGCCCAGGGCAGCCGGGCCTTCATCGCACCGAGCTTCATCGTGTTCGAGCGCGGCTCGAACACGGCCAGGATGCGCTCGGTGCCGACCTTGCGGCGCAGCCCGTCGAGGGTGGCGCGCATCGCGCTCGGGTGGTGCGCGAAGTCATCGAAGACCTTGACGCCGGCAGCCTCGCCGCGCAGTTCGAGCCGGCGCTGCACGTTGCGGAAGCCGGCCAGCGCCTGCGCCGCCAGCTCGGGCGCGACGCCGACGTGCTCGGCGGCACCGATCGCCGCGAGTGCGTTGAGCTGGTTGTGCTCGCCCAGCAGCGACCACTCGACGCGCGCGATCTTCAGGCTGCCGCGCAGCACGTCGAAGGCATGCGGCTCGCCGCGCGCACGCAGCGCGCCGGGCTCCTCCTTGCGCGCGCCGAAGCGCTGCACCTCGCTCCAGCAGCCGCGCGCCAGCACGCGCGCCAGCGCCTCGTC
>JBBIPS010000462.1:0-2385 GCA_037442725.1 Burkholderiales bacterium
CGCTGCGCTCGCGCGTGCGGCGCGGCCCGGCACCGCGCGCGATCAACTGGCGCGCGAAGGCGATGGCCGCGGGCAACAGATCGCCCTCGACCACCTCGTCGACGAGACCGATCCCGCGCGCCTGCGCCGCCGCCAGCGGCTTGCCCGACAACATCATCTCGAGCGCCGGCTCGAGGCCGACCAGGCGCGGCAGGCGCTGCGTGCCGCCGGCGCCGGGGATGATGCCGAGCGTGATCTCGGGCAGGCCGAAACGGGCGCTGTCGAGCGCGACGCGCCAGTGACAGGCCAGTGCGGTCTCGAGGCCGCCGCCCATCACCGTGCCGTGCAGCGCAGCCACCACCGGCACCGCGCTGTCCTCGATCAGCCGCAGCACCTCGTGGTAGCCGGGCTCCTGCACGCCGGTGTCGAACTCGCGCATGTCGCCGCCCGAGATGAAGGTGCGGCCGGCGCAGGCCAGCACGATCGCCTTGACCGTGCGGTCAGGCTTCAGCGCCTCGAACTGCGATTTCAGCGCGGCACGCAGCTCGCGCGTCATCGCGTTCACCGGCGGCGCGTCGAGGGTGACGACGGCCACTTCGCCGTCCCGGGTGGTGCTGGCAACTTCGCCCATCGCTGGGGCTCCTGGTCGTGAGGGTGGAGAACGCGCCGCGCCCGGCGCCGCAGTGGCGACCCGGCGCGGGTCGCTCGGGGCACCGCATGGCACCGTCAAGCTGTTTCAGATATTTAACTAACTTCGAGCTTCGAAAAATTGGGGTAAACGATAGGCCCATTGCCGGCAGACAGCCGAACGAGGCAGCGATCTTCGTGCGAGATTCGCGACCGTCATGACGGCGCAGTGGGCGCCGGCCGGAGCCGGCGAGCGTGCACAATGTGCTCTCGCGTTGCTTACACCCGTGAAACAGTTGTCGGCGCGCGAGCCGCGCCCGACGGAGGCCATCGATGCACACCGACAACCTGATCGCGATCGACACCCACACCCATGCCGAGGTGTCGTGCCGCAACCCGTTCGACAGCTACGGCGCGGAGTACGACCGCGCCGCGGACAAGTACTTCGGCTCCGACCGCCGCCCGACGATCGACGAGACGGTGGCCTATTACCGCGAGCGCCGCATCGGCCTGGTGATGTTCACGGTCGACAGCGAGGCCCAGCTCGGCCGCCGCCGTATCCCGAACGAGGAGGTCTGCGAGGCGGCGCGCAGGAACTCCGACATGATGGTCGCGTTCGCGTCGATCGACCCGCACAAGGGCCGCATGGGCGCGCGCGAGGCGCGCCGCCAGATCGGAAGAGACGGCGTCAAGGGCTTCAAGTTCCACCCCACCGCGCAGGGCTTCCTGCCCTACGACAGGATGGCCTGGCCGATCTACGAGGTGATCGCCGAGCACAAGCTGCCCGCCGTCTTCCACAGCGGCCACTCGGGCATCGGCTCGGGCATGCGCTGCGGCGGTGGTCTGCGGCTGCAGAACAGCAACCCGATGCTGCTCGAAGACGTGGCGATCGACTTCCCCGACATCCAGATCGTCATCGCGCACCCGAGCTGGCCGTGGCAGGACGAGGCGCTGAGCCTGGCGCTGCACAAGCCCAACATCTGGATCGACCTCTCGGGCTGGAGCCCGAAGTACTTCCCGGCGCAACTGGTGCAGTACGCCAACACGCTGCTGAAGGAGCGCATGCTGTTTGGCAGCGACTACCCGCTCATCACGCCCGAGCGCTGGATGAAGGACTTCGACGACGCCGGTTTCAAGGACGCGGTGAAGCCGCTGATCCTGAAAGAAAACGCGATGCGCCTGCTCGGCCTGGGCTGAGGCGCGACCGGGCTTCCACCGTCGCGCTCAGCGGTTTTCGAGCAGCAGCACCGCTGGCGCGTCGCTCTCGCAGCTCGCGATGGCTCAGCCGATCGACCGGCCGAGCTTGGGGGCGGCCTGCTGCGCGCCAATGCCCTGCGTGTCCAGGCCGAAGTGGCCGGCGGATTCGGCCAGATTGTCGGCGTTGCCGCCCGCGGCCAGCAGCCCGAGCACGTTGCGCTCGGCGCTGGCGCGGCGCTGTTCGGCGTTGAGCCCGTAGCGTCTGCAGCAGCCATCCTCGTCGGCAACGAACGCATCCCGGCTGGGCTGGTCGTTGAACGAGTCGCACGTCTTGCTCAACAGGTGGCCCTTGCGCGCCACGCGCGCGTCGAAGACAGGGGCGCCGGGGACGTCGTCACGGACCCGGCGCATGCATCCGGGGACTCCCGCATGCGTCATCGATCGAGGCGTGACGCGCCGGTGCCGGCGCCGGCTCTCACGGCCCCGGCGCCCGGACCACGTCCGGATCGGCCACATCGGCATGGAGTCTGGCCACCTCATGCGCCCGGCGCGTCAACACCGCGCGCTGGTTGACGTAGCCCT
>JBBIPS010000463.1:0-2350 GCA_037442725.1 Burkholderiales bacterium
CGCGGGTCGCCGCGGCGGTGGACGCGGTCACGCGCCTGCCCGCTGCGCGCTGCGGCGCCGTCGTCTCGCCCGCCGGGGCGCGCGGCCCGGTACCGTCCAGCCCGTCGAGGATCGGGCAATGCGGCTCGTCGTCACCGTGGCAGTGCGCCACCCACTGCTCGAGCGTGCGCTTCATCGCGGCGATCTCGCGCATCTTGCGTGTCAGCTCGTCGAGGTGCTGTTGCGCCAATGCCTTGACCTCGCGGCTGGCGCGCTGCGGGTTGGTCCACAGCTGCAGCAGTCCGGCGATCTGCTGCATCGAGAAACCGAGCTGGCGCGACTGCCGGATGAAACGCAGCGCCGCCAGTTCGGCGTCCGTGTACAGGCGGTAGCCGGCATCGGTGCGTGCCACGGCCGGCAGCAGGCCGAGCCGCTCGTAGTGGCGGATCATCTTGGCCGACACGCCGGCTGCCTGTGCCGCCTGGCCGATGGTGATGGGCTGGGTCATGGGGCCTCCTGGGGGGAAGGTGCAAGGGCTGGCCGCAGTATCGGTCCTGTGCGTGCCGCGCGGCGCGGCCATGGCGGGTCCCGCCTCGCGCCGATGCGCTTGACCTTGTCATCGTGGCAAGGACGACACTTGTCGACAATGGTCCGGCGCCGCGACCGCCTGCTCCAGCCCCCATGCCCATGGATACCCTGACCCCCTGCCCCGTGCCGACCGTCGCGCCACCGGCCGCGGCGACGCGGACCTGGAGCTTGCCGATCGAAGGCATGACCTGCGCTTCGTGCGTATCGCGCGTCGAGCGCGCGCTCGGGCGCGTCGCGGGCGTGCACGAGGCGCTGGTCAACCTGGCCACCGAGTCGGCGCGCGTGCAGGCCGACGCGACGACGACCCTGCCCACGCTGGTCGCAGCGGTCGAGCAGGCCGGCTACAGCGTCGGCGAACTGCAGATCGACGGCATGACCTGCGCCTCGTGCGTGGCACGCGTCGAGCGTGCGCTGCAGCGCGTGCCGGGCGTGTTCGCGGCCGAGGTCAACCTGGCCACCGAGGCGGCGCGGGTGCGCGTGGCGGGCACGCTCGATGCGGCCGTGCTCGAGCACGCGATCGAGCGCGCCGGCTACAGCGCGCACGAGCGCAGCGGCGAAGCCAGAGCCAGCGCCAGCAGCACCGCGCGCGCCGCCGCTGCCACGCCGTGGCCGGTGATCATCGCCGCCGCACTGTCGCTGCCGCTGGTGCTGCCGACGCTGGCGCGGCTGGCCGGCTTCGACTGGATGCTGCCGGGCTGGTGGCAGTTCGCGCTCGCCACCCCGGTGCAGTTCTGGCTCGGTGCGCGCTTCTACCGTGCTGGCTGGAAGGCGCTGCGCGCCGGCAGCGGCAACATGGACCTGCTGGTCGCACTCGGCACCTCGGCCGGTTACGGCCTGTCGGTCTACCTGCTGCTGGCGCAGGGCGGACAAGGCAGCAACGGCGCCGCGCCGCACCTGTACTTCGAGGCCGCGGCCGTCGTCACCACGCTGGTGCTGCTCGGCAAGTGGCTCGAGGCGCGCGCGAAGCACCAGACCACCGAGGCGATCCGCGCGCTCAACGCGCTGCGTCCCGAGACGGCACGCGTGTGGCGCGACGGCACCGAGACCGAGCTGGCCGTCGCGCAGGTGCGCGTCGGTGACCTCGTCGTCGTCCGCCCGGGCGAGCGGCTGCCGGTGGACGGCATCGTCGAGGCCGGCGCGAGCCACGTCGACGAGTCGCTGATCACCGGCGAGAGCCTGCCGGTGGCCAAGCAGGCGGGCGACGCGGTCACCGGCGGTGCCGTCAACGGCGAGGGTCTGCTGCGCGTGCGCACCCGCGCCGTCGGCGCCGAGTCGACGCTGGCGCGCATCGTCCGTCTGGTCGAATCGGCGCAGGCCGGCAAGGCCCCGATCCAGCGCCTGGTCGACCGCGTCAGCGCGGTCTTCGTTCCGGTCGTGCTCGTCATCGCGCTCGTCACGCTGCTCGGCTGGGGCCTGGGCAGCGGCCAGTGGGAGCCGGCGCTGCTCAACGCGGTGGCGGTGCTGGTGATCGCCTGCCCGTGCGCGCTCGGCCTGGCCACGCCCACCGCGATCATGGCCGGCACCGGCGTGGCTGCGCGCCACGGCATCCTGATCAAGGACGCCGAGGCGCTCGAGCTGGCGCACGCGCTGCGCGTCGTCGCCTTCGACAAGACCGGCACGCTCACCGAAGGCAAGCCGCAGCTCGTGGCCGCGCTGGCCTGCGACGGCGACGAGGCCGCGCTGCTGCGCGACAGCGCCGCGATCCAGGCCGGCAGCGAACATCCGCTGGCCAGGGCGGTGCTGGCCGCGGCGCAGGCGCGCGGGCTCGTGCCGCTGCCGGCCG
>JBBIPS010000464.1:0-2341 GCA_037442725.1 Burkholderiales bacterium
CCGGTCGCCCAGCTGCACGTGATCTCCCGCTATTCGGGCGCCGAACCGGAGGCCGGGACCGACAGGACCGTCGCGTGCGGTCCCGGTGCAACGTCGCATCGCCCGTGCGTGCCTGGCCGCGATCACCAGCGCCGCGCGGGATCGGCGGCCCGGCGGCTGCAGCGTCGCGGCGCGCCCGGGCCTTGCCAGCGCGCCCGGGGTTGCTACCATGAATGAAGGCGCGGGGGTCGCAGCCCACGCCGCCTCGGAGGGAGCCCGGCCATGAAAGTCCTGCTCGTCGACGACCATCCGCTGATCCTGACGGCGCTGCAGACGGTGATCCAGGGCCTGGGCGACGACGTCATCGTGATCGGTGTCGACAATGCCACGGCCGCCTACGCCGCGCTGCGCGGCGCGAGCGACTTCGACCTGGTGCTGCTCGACCTCTCGCTCGGCGATGCCGACGGCTTCGATGTGCTGGCGGACCTGCGCCGGCGCTACCCCGCGCTGCCGGTGGTGGTGGTGTCGGCCACCGAGCGCACAGCCGACGTGATCCGCGCCATCGACATGGGGGCGATGGGTTTCGTGCCCAAGCGTGCCTCCAACCACGACCTGTTCGACGCGCTGGCGATGGTCATGTCCGGCGGCGTCTACATTCCGCCGATGATGCTGGGTCTGGTCAACGCAGCGCCGCCGCCGGGCGGCGACACGGTGCCGGCCGTGATGCGCCCTGAAACCGAGCCGGCGCAAGCCGCGTCACACCAGCAGCCGCGCAGCTACGAGTCGCTGGGCATCACGCCGCGCCAGGCCGACGTGCTGGCGCTGCTGCTGCAGGGGCTGCCGAACAAGCTCATCGCGCGCGAGCTGAACCTCTCGGTCGAGACCGTCAAGGACCACGTCGCCGCCGTGCTGCGCGCGCTCGGCGTCAGCTCGCGCACGCAGGCCGTGCTGGCAGTCAGCCAGCTGACGCAGGGCCAGCCCGGCTTTGCCAGCCGCAGGCCGACGCCGCGCTGAAGCGATGCGCGACGCGCAACCGTCGACACGCGGCGACGAACCGGGGTCGACCGCGGCCCGGTCGGGCACGCCCGGCGACCTGGTGGCGAGCCTGTTCGACCACAGCGTGGCGATGGCGGTGGGCACGGCGATCGCCGCCGTCGTGCTGGTGCTGCTGTACGCGGGCGTCGCCGACACCTGGCGCGTGGTGGTGTGGGCCGGTACGTTCACGCTGGTCTGGCTGCTGCGGCTGACGCTGGCATGGGCCTGGCGCCGCCGGCGGCCGGCCGACGACGATGCCGCCAGCCGGCGCTGGCTGCTGCGCTGGAACGCCGCGACGCTGGCCTCCGGTGCCGTCTGGGGGCTGGCCGCCTGGCTGTTCTACGGCAGCGGCGATGCGATGCATCACACCGCGCTGGTGATCATCGTGCAGGCCTTCTGCGTCGCGTCGATCGCGATGCTGGCCAGCCAGCGCCGCATCTTCGTCGGTTTCCTCGCGCTGGCCTTCGCACCGATGGTGCTGCGCATCGCCAACTCGGGCGAGCCGCACGACCTGGCGCTGGCGGGCATCCTGGTGTTGATCTTCGCTGCCACCTTGCTGATGGGGCACAACTACAGCGGTGCGCTCGAGCACGTGCTCGAGCTGCGCGCGCGCAGCCAGCAACTGCTCGCGCAACTGCGCGTCGAGAAGTCGGCGGCCGACGCGGCGCGCCGCGACGCCGAGGCCGCCAACCGCGCCAAGACGCAGTTCTTCGCCGCCGCCAGCCACGACCTGCGCCAGCCGCTGCATGCACTGGGCCTGTTCGCCGAGGCGCTGCGCGGACGCAGCCAGGACGTCGAGGTGGTGCAGCTCGTCAACAGCATCAACAGCTCGGTCGACGCGCTCGAAGGCCTGTTCTCCGAGCTGCTCGACATCACCCGCATCGACACCGGCGGCGTCGAGGTGCGGCCCACCGATTTCGCGGTCGAGGACGTGCTGCGCAAACTCCGGTTGCACTTCGAGCCGCTGGCGTTCGAGAAGGGCCTGGCGCTGCGCATCCGCGCCAGCTCCCAGGTGGTGCGCGCCGACCCGCTGCTGGTCGAGCGCGTGCTGCGCAACCTGGTCTCCAATGCCATCCGCTACACCGTCGATGGCGGCGTGCTGGTGGCCGCGCGGCGTCGCGGCGATCGGGTCGTGCTGCAGGTGTGGGACAGCGGGCTGGGCATCGCGCCGCACGACCAGCAGCGCATCTTCGACGAGTTCGTGCAGATCGTCGACGGCGCGCCGGCGCTGCAGGCGCACCAGCAGAAGGGGCTGGGGCTGGGCCTGGCCATCGTGCGCCGGCTGGCGGCGCTGATGGGCGCGCCGCTGGCGCTGCGTTCGCGGCCG
>JBBIPS010000465.1:0-2335 GCA_037442725.1 Burkholderiales bacterium
CGAGGCCGGCACCAGCGCGCGCGACCCGGCCGGCCGCGGCGAGCTCGAGGCCGCGCTCGGCGCGCACCTCGCGGCCGTCAACGCCACGCTCGATCCGCACGAGCGGCTGGCCAGCCTGGTCGTCGTCGCCGAGCCCTGGACCATCGACAGCGGCTTCATCACGCCGACCTTCAAGGTCAAGCGCAACCACGTCGAGCAGGTCTACGCGGCGCACTACGAGCGCTGGTCCGAGTCGCGCCAGCCGGTGATCTGGGTCGAGCGCTGAGCCAGGCCCGGTGGGCGATCGCCGCCGCGTTGCCCTGCCGCGAGCGGCGGGACGCCGCCGGGTCGTCGGCCCGGGATGGCGTGCCAGCCGTTCAGTCCACCTTGGCGCCCGAGGCCTTCACCACGCGCGCCCACTTGGCGGTCTCGGCGGCGATGAACCTGGCGAACTCGGCGCTCGTCATGCCGCTGGGGATCGCGCCCTGCGCCTGCAGCCGCTCCTTCAGCGCCGGGCTGTTCAGCGCCTTGGCGGTCTCCTGCTGCAGCCGGTTGACGATCTCGATCGGCGTGCCCGCGGGCGCCAGCAGGCCGAACCACGAGCTGGCCTCGTACCCCTTGAGCGCGGCACCGCCCGCTTCGGCGACAGTGGGCAGCTCGGGCAACGCCGACGAGCGCCTGGCGCTCGTGACCGCCAGCGCGACGAGCTTGCCGGCCTTGATGTGCGGCAGCGCCGACGGCAGGTTGTCGAACATCAGGTCCATGCTGCCGCCGAGCAGGTCGATCAGCGCCGGGCCCGAGCCGCGGTACGGGATGTGCAGCATGTAGGTGCCGGTCAGGGTCTTGAACAGCTCGCCGGCGAGGTGGATCGAGGTGCCGTTGCCCGAGCTGGCCATGTTGAGCTTGCCGGGGTTGGCCTTGGCGGCGCGGATCAGGTCGGCGATGCCGCGGATGCCGTATTTCTGCGCCAGCGCCGGGTTCAGCACCAGCACGTTGGGCACGCCGGCCACCAGCGTGATCGGGACGAAGTCCTTGACGTGGTCGTACGGCATCTTCGGGTAGACCGAGACGTTGATCGCATGCGTGCCGACGGTGCCCATCAGCAGCGTGTAGCCGTCGCCGGGCGACTTGGCGACCTCGGCGGCACCCGTGTTGCCGCCGGCGCCGGGCTTGTTGTCGACGACGAAGGGCTGGCCGAAGACGCCCTGCAGCACGGGCGCCAGCGCGCGCGCCAGGATGTCGGTGGTGCCGCCGGCAGCGAACGGCACGACGATGCGCACCGGCTTGGTCGGCCAGCCGGGCTGCGCCGGCGCCAGCGCGGGGGCCAGCGCGGCCGCGGCCAGCGCGACCCGGGTGAAAAGGCGACACATCGGGTTCATGCTTCGGTCCTCCTCCTTCGTTGATCGTCGGGCATCTGCCGCGCGGTCGGGATTCGCCGCCGCGCCGGCGGGCGCGTCATGCGGGCGGCGCCACCCAGCCGCGCGGCACGGCGTCGAGCAGCCGGCGTGTGTACTCCTGCTTCGGCGTGGCCAGGATCTGCTCGGCGCTGGCCTGCTCGACCACCGCACCGTCCTTCATCACCAGCACCTCGTCGCTCATGAAGCGCACCACCGACAGGTCGTGGCTGATGAAGACGTAGGCCAGCCCGAGCTCGTCCTGCAGGTCGCGCAGCAGGTTGAGCACCTGCGCCTGCACGCTGACGTCGAGCGCGCTGACGGCCTCGTCGAGCACCAGCACCTCGGGGTCGAGCGTCAGGCAGCGCGCGATCGCGACGCGCTGGCGCTGGCCACCCGAGAACTCATGCGGGTAGCGCGTCATCGCGCCGGCGTCGAGGCCGACCTTCTCTAGCAGCCGGCGCACGCGCGCCTCGCGCTCGGCGTGGCTGGCGCCGATGCGGTGGATCGCCATCGGCTCGACCAGCGCCTGGCCGACCGTGAAGCGCGGGTTCAGCGACGCGTACGGGTTCTGGAACACGATCTGGATGCGCCGGCGCATCGCCTGGCGTTCATTGTCTTTGAGGGTCAGCAGGTCGCGGCCGTCGAAGATCACCGCGCCCGCGGTCGGCTCGTGCAGGCGCAGCAGCGTCAGCCCCATCGTCGTCTTGCCCGACCCCGACTCGCCCACCACGCCCAGCGTGTGGCCGCGCCGCAGCCGGAAGTCGACGCCCTGCACGGCCTTGAACTCGCGCTTGCCGAACAGCCCGTGGCGCAGGAAGAAGCTCTTGGCCAGCTCGCGCACCTCGAGCACCACCGGCGCGTCGGGGTCCTTCGGCCCGGCGGCGCGGGGACCGATGGCGGCGTGGCCGCCGGCAGCGGCGGCACCGGCCTGGTCGGCCACGGCACTGCCCGCGCCGGTC
>JBBIPS010000466.1:0-2332 GCA_037442725.1 Burkholderiales bacterium
CGTGTCGCCGACGGCACGCCGGCGCGCCGCCGAACTGGGCGTGGATCTGGCGCGCGTCACAGGCACCGGACCCGACGGCGCCATCACGCGCGAGGACGTCGAGCGGGCCGCGACGCGCATCGCGTCGACCGCGGCACCCGTTGTAGCGCTGGCACCGACGGCGCCTGCAGCGCCGGAGCGCGCTGCCGCGATGCGCCGCGCGATCGCAGCGGCGATGAGCCGCTCCAAGCGCGAGATTCCGCACTACTACCTGGCCGAGGCGGTGCCGATGCGCAAGACGCTCGATTGGCTGCATGAGGCCAACGAAGCGCGTCCGGTGAGTGCGCGCCTGCTGCCGGCGGTGCTGTTGCTGAAGGCGGTGGCGCTGGCCGTACGCGACTTCCCCGAGATGAACGGCGTGTTCGTCGACGGCGCGTTCCGACCCGGCGCCGCCGCGCACCTCGGCGTGGCGATCGCGCTGCGCCAGGGCGGCCTCGTCGCGCCGGCGCTGCACGACGTCGGGGCCAAGGACCTCGACACATTGATGCACGAGCTGTCCGACCTGGTCGGGCGCTGCCGCGCCGGCAGCCTGCGCAGCTCCGAGATGGCCGACCCGACGATCACGGTGACCAACCTCGGCGACCAGGGCGTGGAGACGGTGTTCGGCGTGATCTACCCGCCACAGGTGGCGCTGGTCGGCTTCGGCCGCATCGCCGAGCGGCCCTGGGTCGACGCCGGCGCCGTCGCCGCGATGCCGGTGCTGACGGCGAGCCTGGCCGCCGACCACCGCGTCAGCGACGGCCACCGCGGCGCGCTGTTCCTGGCGCGGCTGAGCGAGTTGCTGCAGAGTCCGCAGCGACTGTGAGCGCGGCGCGTCGGCGCAATGGCCAAAGGAGCCGGGAGTGAACGAGCAGGACATCCGCAGCGGCGTGATCGAAGTGATCAGATCGATCGCCCCCGAGGTCGAGGCCGGCGAACTGGCGGCCGCCCAGCCTCTGCGCGAGCAGGTCGACCTCGATTCGATGGACTGGCTCAACGTGATCGTCGGTCTGCACCGGCGCTTCGGCGTCGAGATCGGGGAGGCCGACTATGCCCGGCTGGCGACGCTGGACGCCGTCGTCGCCTACCTCGCCGGCAAGCTCGCAACGAGCGGCCATTGAGCCGGCTCATTCACGCCGCGCGGCGACGTGTCATCGTTGCAGCGTGGCGATGGGGTCGGTTCAGCGTGGCTGCCGGCGCATCGCAACCAGGCGAAGGATCACGCACCATGTCCGGCCCATCGAAATCGACCCGCTTCCACCCCATCGGCGCACCGGTGCACGGCGACCGTGTCATCGTCGAGCGCGTGCACGACGCGTATCGCGCCGACCACAAGCCGCCCGAGCCGACCGTCTGCCCGCAGTGCGGGGCGACCTACCATGCCGGGCGCTGGCAGTGGAGCGCCGCGCCGGCCGGCGCGCATCAGGAGCTGTGCCCGGCCTGCCGGCGCATCCGCGACGAGTTCCCGGCCGGCTACGTGACGCTGGCAGGCGCGTACTTCAGAGCGCACCGCGACGAGCTGATGCAACTGGTCGGGCACCGCGCTGAACACGCCAGGGCCGAACACCCGCTGCAGCGCGTGATGGCGAGCGCCGACAGCGGCGACGGCGTGCTCATCACGACCACCGACACCCACCTGGCGCGCGGCATCGGCGAGGCGCTGCACCATGCGCACCAGGGCGAGTTGAAGTTCCACTACGAGGACGCGCAGAACCTGCTGCGCGTGCACTGGACGCGCTAGCGCGCGGGCGCAGCGTGGCAGGCCCCAGGGCAATGCGGACCGCCGGCTGCCGTCGACCGCAGCGAGCCACAAGGAGACCATCGTGACGCAGGCACTGACCGCCGGCGACGTCTGCACCCGCAACGTCGTCTTCGCACACAAGAGCACGGCCGTCGACGACGCGTCCCGGCTGATGCGCGAGCACCATGTCGGCGCGCTGGTGGTGGTCGACGAGACCGACGCCGGCCGTGTCGTCGTGGGCATGCTGACCGATCGCGACATCGTCACCGGCATCGTCGCCAAGGATCTCGATCCGGACCTGGTGCGCGTCGAGGACGCGATGAGCACCGACCTGGTGTCGGCGCGCGAGGACGATTCGATCACCGACGTGCTCGCCGGCATGCGCCGCAAGGGCGTGCGGCGCATGCCGGTCGTCGACACGCGCGGCGCGCTGGTCGGGCTGGTGGCACTCGACGACCTGCTCGAGATCGTTGCCGAGGAGCTGCAGCTGATGGTGCAGGCGATGGCGAGCGGGCGCAAGAGCGAGCCGACGCTGCGTCCATGAGGATCGCGAGGCCGACCATGGGCAGCGGT
>JBBIPS010000467.1:0-2330 GCA_037442725.1 Burkholderiales bacterium
GGCGCAGGACTTCGCGCTGCGCGGCGCTGAGCTGCGCGGCGCCGCCGGCGGCCAGGTCGATCGCGCACAGCCGCTTGAAGGTCGTCTCGAGGCCGTGCCTGCGCCAGATGTAGCGCACGCCGGCGGGCGATATGCCCAGGCCCGAGCGCGCCAGCGCCCGTGCTGCCGCGGCCTGGCCGTCCTGCGGATGCTCGCGCGCGTGGCGCAGCACCGCGTCTTCGATCTTCGTGCGGCCGCGACCGCGCCGGTCCGCCTGGGTTCGTGGTTTCATCCCCGCATCCTCGTCGGGGCTGGCCCGGGTTGTTGGATGATAGGCGAAAGACTAACTAATCAGACGGACGTTTGACAAGCTAGTCTTGCCCGACTAGAGTCGGCGCCCACGGGGACGGGCAGGGCGGCAGTGGCTGCGTTGCCGGCACACACCGGGCGGCACGGTGTCGAGGTGCATGCGAGGGTCGCGGACGGCAGCGGTCGCAGGCGCACCGCGCCGGCAGGCTTGCCGGCGTCGCGCTGCCATGACCCCGGCCGACACCAGACAGGAGACACGACCGATGGCCAAGCCCGCATTCGCCCCCCTGGACTTCGCCGATCCCGCACTCGAGGTGGCCCCGCGCGCCGACGGCAGCATGGTGCTGTCGTCGCCGATCGCCCTCGGGCCCTACAGTCGCTGCGTCGGTGAGTGGCTCGAGCACTGGGCTGACCTGGCGCCGGAACGCACCTTTCTTGCCGAGCGCACGGCGCAGGGCGCGTGGCGGCGTGTCGGCTATCACGACGCGCTGGCGGCGGTGCGCTCGATCGCACAGGCGCTGCTCGAGCGCGGCCTGTCGGGGCAGAGACCGGTGGCGGTGCTGTCGGACAACAGCGTCGACCACGCGCTGGTCGCGCTGGGGGCGATGCACGCCGGCGTTCCGGTGGCGCCGGTGTCGGCGGCGTATTCGCTGGTGTCGCGCGACCACCTCAAGCTGCGCTTCATCCTCGACCTGCTGCGCCCCGGGCTGATCTTTGTCGGCGACGGCGTGCGCTTTGCCCCCGCGCTGGCCGCGGTCGATCGCCACGGCGCCGAGATCGTCGCCTCGGCCAACCCCGCGAGCGACCTGCCGATGACGCCGCTGGCCGAATTGCTCGCGACCGCGCCGGGCGCGCTGGCCGAGCAGGCCTACGCGGCGATCGGACCCGACACCGTCGCCAAGATCCTGTTCACGTCGGGCTCGACCGGCCAGCCCAAGGGCGTGATCAACACCCAGCGCATGTTGTGCTCGAACCAGCAGGCGATCGGCCAGCTCTGGCGCTTCCTGGCGGCCCGGCCGCCGGTGATCGTCGACTGGCTGCCGTGGAGCCACACCTTCGGCGGCAACCACAACTTCAACATGATCCTGCGCCACGGCGGCACGCTCTACGTCGACGAGGGCAAGCCCGCGCCCGGACTGGTCGACAAGACGATCGCCAACCTGCGCGACGTCGCGCCGACGATGTACTTCAACGTACCGCGCGGCTACGACATGATCCTGCCGCAGCTCGAGCGCGACGAGTCGTTGCGGCGCAATTTCTTCCGCGACCTCGACCTGATCTTCTACGCCGCCGCCGCGCTGCCGCAGAACCTCTGGGAACGTCTCGAGGACGTCGCGGTGAAGGCGCGCGGCCGGCGCGTGCCGATGCTCTCGGCATGGGGGTCGACCGAGACCGCGCCGCTCGCGACGTCGGTGCACTTCACGATCGAGCGCGCCGGCGTGATCGGCCTGCCGGCGCCCGGCACCGAGATCAAGATGGTGCCAAACGCCGGCAAGATGGAGTTGCGCGTGCGCGGCCCGAACGTCACGCCCGGCTACTTCAAGCGCGACGACCTGACCCGCGCGGCGTTCGACGACGAGGGCTTCTACCGCATCGGCGACGCCGGCCGGCTGGCCGACCCCGCGCAGCCAATCCGCGGCCTCGAATTCGACGGCCGCGTCGCCGAGGACTTCAAGCTGCTGTCGGGCACCTGGGTCAACGTCGGCGCGCTGCGCGTCAAGGTCATCGCCGCCGGCGCGCCGCTGATCCAGGACTGCGTCGTCACCGGGCATGATCGCGAGGAACTCGGCCTGCTCGTCTTCCCCAGCCTGGCGGGCGCGCGCAGCCTGTGCCCCGATGCCAGCGCCGATGCGTCGCTCGGCGCGCTGCTCGGGCGGCCCGAGCTGCGCGAGCATCTGCGTGCCACGCTCGCACGGCTGGCCGACGGCGCCGCCGGCAGCTCGATGCGCCCGACGCGTGCGCTGCTGCTCGAGGTGCCCCCCTCGCTCGACGGCAACGAGATCACCGACAAGGGCTACGTCAACCAGCGCGCGGTGTTGACG
>JBBIPS010000468.1:0-2328 GCA_037442725.1 Burkholderiales bacterium
CTCGTTGAGCACCTGCTCGGCCAGCGGCAGGTCGTGCTTGACCTTGCTCCTCTTGGCCCAGGGCAGCGCCACCAGCGTGTCGATGTAGGTCCGTACCACCGTCGCCTCGGCCGACATCGGCGACATCAGCTTGAGCTTCCTCAGTTCGCTCTCAGCCTTCTTGCGCGCCTCCTTGGACATGCGGGCGGCCTTGATCTTCTTCTCGAGTTCCTCGAGATCCGCGCCCTCCTCGCCGTCGCCGAGTTCCTTCTGGATCGCCTTGACCTGCTCGTTGAGGTAGTACTCGCGCTGGCTCTTCTCCATCTGGCGCTTGACGCGGCCGCGGATACGCTTTTCCACCTGCAGGATGTCGACTTCGTGCTCGAGCTGCTCGAGCAGCTTTTCGAGCCGCCTGGCCACCTCGAACAGGTCGAGCACCGACTGCTTGGCCTCGAGTTTGAGCGGCAGGTGCGCGGCGATCGTGTCGGCCAGGCGGCCGGGGTCGTCGATGCCGGCAATCGACGTCAGGATCTCGGGCGGGATCTTCTTGTTCAGCTTGACGTACTGGTCGAACTGCTGCGTCACCGCGCGTCGCAACGCCTCGACCTCCGGCGTGGCCTCGCCGGCCGGCGGTACCGGACAGACCTCGGCAGTGAAGTACTCGCCGGAGTCGTCGATACCGCTCGTCCGGGCGCGTTGCACGCCTTCGACCAGCACCTTCACGGTGCCGTCGGGCAGCTTGAGCATCTGCAGAATGCTCGACACGCATCCGATCTCGAACATGTCCTCGGCCTTGGGCTCGTCCTTGCTGGCAGCCTTCTGGGCCACCAGCATGATCTGGCGGCCGGCTTCCATGGCCGCCTCGAGCGCCTTGATCGACTTGGGGCGTCCGACGAACAGCGGGATGACCATGTGCGGGAACACCACCACGTCGCGCAACGGCAGCAACGGCAGCGTGATCGGGTCGGCGGGCAGAACTGCGTGTCCAGACATGGATACCTCTCTTTCTCAGGCCGAGATGAGGCCCGAGCGTTCAAATGCAAGTGTCGGGCGGGCCGCCGGCCAACCGTCGGGTACGACGCGCCGAGCCCTCAGAAGCCGCGAGTCGATCCCACGCCGCCGCCCCGGTGTGGCCAAGGACGCTGACGCCGGCGCGCGGCCCGGACCCGGCGTCCGCCCGCGCCGCCAGCGCAACGCCCGTCAGCGCGCATGGCTGCTGCCCCGGCCCGGCGGGCAAACCCTCGGTACAGTCCAGCCGGTCGCTGCGCATGCCTGCCGGGGTCCAGCCCGGGCTGCGCTTTGCGCCTGGGTTGGGCACGTTCTCGTGGCTGACGCGGGCGCATGGGATTGCCTGCGGCCTCCTAGGCGCTGGCCTTGGCGTGTTCCCGGTAGACGAGCAGGGGCTTGGCACCGTCCTCGACGATGTGCTCGTCGATCACCACCTTGGCCACACCGTCGAGCGTGGGCAGGTCGAACATGGTGTCGATCAACGCCAGCTCCATGATCGAGCGCAGACCGCGCGCACCGGTCTTGCGCTTGAGCGCCTTGCGCGCGATCGCCTGCAGCGCCGACGGCCGCACCTCGAGCTCGACCCCGTCCATCGCGAACAGTTTCTGGTACTGCTTGGTCAATGCGTTGCGCGGTTCGGTGAGGATGCGCACCATCGCGTCCTCGGTCAGCTCGCCCAAGGTCGCCACCACCGGCAGGCGACCGACCAACTCAGGAATCAGGCCGAACTTGATCAGATCCTCGGGTTCGGCCTCGCGGAACAGATCGGCCGCGCGCTTCTCGGTCTTGCTGTGCACGGCCGCGCCGAAACCGATGCCCGACTTCTCGGTGCGGTTCTGGATCACCTTTTCGAGACCGTCGAACGCGCCGCCACAGATGAACAGGATGTTGGTGGTGTCGATCTGCAGGAAGTCCTGATTCGGGTGCTTGCGCCCGCCCTGCGGCGGCACCGAGGCCATCGTGCCCTCGATCAGCTTGAGCAACGCCTGCTGCACGCCCTCGCCCGACACGTCGCGCGTGATTGAGGGGTTGTCGGCCTTGCGGCTGATCTTGTCGATCTCGTCGATGTAGACGATGCCGCGTTGTGCCCGCTCGGCGTCATAGTTGCAGTTCTGCAGCAGCTTCTGGATGATGTTCTCGACATCCTCACCGACGTAGCCGGCTTCGGTCAGCGTCGTGGCGTCGGCGATCACGAACGGCACGTTGAGCAGCTTGGCCAGCGTCTGCGCCAGCAGCGTCTTGCCCGAGCCGGTCGGGCCGATCAGCAGGATGTTGCTCTTGGCCAGCTCGACGTCCTCGCCCTTGGGCTTGTCCGCCATGTGCTTGAGGCGCTTGTAGTGG
>JBBIPS010000469.1:0-2314 GCA_037442725.1 Burkholderiales bacterium
CCCGACCATCGCCTGCGCCAGCGAGGCCTTGTCGGTGCCGGCCGCGGGCAGCGTCGCGACGAGCCGGCCGCCGCGCAGCACCGCGATGCGCTGCGAGACGCGCAGCACCTCGTCGAGCTTGTGGCTGATGAAGATCACGCCCAGACCGTCGGCCACCATGCGCGTCAGCGTGGCGAACAGCGACTCGCTCTCCTGCGGCGTCAGCACCGCGGTCGGCTCGTCGAGGATCAGCACGCGCGCGCCGTGCCGGCTGCCGGTGGCCACCAGCGCCTTGAGGATCTCGACGCGCTGGCGCTCGCCGACCGAGAGGTCAGCGATGCGTGCGTCGGGGTCGACGTGCAGGCCGAAGCGCAGCGCCGCGTCGCGCAGCCGCTCGCGCGCCGCGGCGCGGCGCGAGAACGGCAGCCACAGACTCTCGGTGCCGAGCATCACGTTGTCGAGCACCGAGAGGTTGTCGGCCAGCGTGAAGTGCTGGTGCACCATGCCGATGCCGGCCTCGAGCGCGGCCGCCGGGTCGCCGGCGGGCAGCGGCCGGCCGTCGACCTCGATCGTGCCGGCGTCGGCCCGGTACTGGCCGAACAGGATCGACACCAGCGTGCTCTTGCCCGCGCCGTTCTCGCCCAGCAGCGCCAGCACCTCGCCGCGCGCCAGGTCGAGCGAGATGTCGTCGTTGGCCAGCAGCGCGCCGAAGCGCTTGCTGATGCCGCGCAGGCGCAGCACCGGCGTCATGCGCCGAGCTTGCGCGCCAGCTCGACGAAGTCCGCGGCGTGCAGGTCGAATTCACCCGCGGCGGCCGGCTCGGACGTGCTGCCCGGGCCGCGTTCGAGCGGGCGCGGCACGTAGGCGGTGCGCAGGCCGCAGGCCGCCGCCGCGCGCAGGTCGCCCGGGTGCGCCGCGACCATCAGCACCTGCGCCGGCGCCAGGTCGAGCAGCCGCGCGGCGCCGAGGTAGACCTCGGCGTCGGGCTTGTAGTGGCCGAACAGCTCGGCGCTGAGCACGCAGTCCCAGGGCAGGCCGGCGTGGCGTGCCAGCTCGACGAGCAACGACAGGTTGCCGTTGGACAGCGTCGCGAGCGTGAAGCGGGGTTTCAGGCGATGCAGCCCGGCGACGCTGTCCGGCCACGCGATCAGCCGGTGCCAGACGCGGTTGAACTGCGCCGCCTCCTCCTCCGGCAACGCCAGCGCGCGCTCGGCCAGCAGGCGCTCGAGGATGCAACGGTGCAGGCCGTCGATGCTGGTCCACGGCAGCTCGCCGCGCCGCACCTGGGCCATCGCCGGCGCGTAGCCGGCGCGCCAGGCGTCGGCGAAACCGGCCCAGTCGGTGACCAGGCCGAGCCGCGCGCCGAGCATCTCGCCCTCGCGGATGATCGACGTGCGCCAGTCGACGACGGTGCCGAAGACGTCGAAAGTGAGCGCGCGGACGTCGATCGTCGTTGAGCTCACTTGGCCGAGGCCTTGGGCTGGGCGTCGTCGACCTTGACCGTGAAGCCGCCGGCCAGGATCGCCTTCTCCCTGGCCCGCACCCTGGCCACCAGCTCGGCCGGCACCTTCTTCTCGAAGGTGCCCAGCGGCGCCAGCGACGAGCCCCCGGACTTCATCATCGACAGCCGGCCGTAGTCCTCGGCCTTGAAGCTGCCGGCCTTGACGGCCTTGATCGCCGCGTCGATGCTCGGCTCCATGTGCCACAGCGCCGAGGCCACCACCGTGTCGGGGTAGTCCTTCTGCGTGTCGATGACGTTGCCGATGGCCAGCACCTTGCGCTGCCTGGCGGCGTCGCTGACGCCGAAGCGCTCGGCATACATCACGTCGGCGCCCTTGTCGATCATCGCGAACGCGGCCTCCTTGGCCTTGGGCGGGTCGAACCAGCTGTTGATGAAGCTGATCGAGAACTCGACCTTCGGGTTCACCTCCCTGGCGCCGGCGATGAAGGCGTTCATCAGCCGGTTCACCTCGGGGATCGGGTAGCCGCCGACCATGCCGATCCTGTTCGAGCGGGTCATGCCGCCGGCGATCATCCCGGACAGGTACGCCGGCTCCTGGATGTAGTTGTCGAAGACCGCGAAGTTGGGCGCCTGCGGCTTGCCCGAGCTGCCGAGCAGGAAGCTGACCTTGGGGTAGTCCTTGGCCACCTTGCGCGCCGCAGCCTCGACCGCGAAGGCCTCGCCGACGATGAGCGTATTGCCCTTCTCGGCGTACTGGCGCATCACGCGCTCGTAGTCGGCGTTGGCGACGTTCTCGCTGAACTGGTAGTCGATCTCGCCGCGCGCCACCGCGGCCTTGAGCGCCTTGTCGATGCGGCTGACCCACTGCTGTTC
>JBBIPS010000470.1:0-2313 GCA_037442725.1 Burkholderiales bacterium
CCGGTGTTCCTGCCGCTCGACCCGTTCACGGTCAACCTGGCCGACCGCGACGCCGAGCGCTATGCCCAGGTCGGCATCACGTTCGAGATCGACGACGCGCACAGCGCCGACCAGCTCAAGGCCTACATGCCGTCGATCCGCAACAACATCCTGATGCTGCTGTCGCACAAGACCGCAGCCGAACTGACGGAGCGCGAAGGCAAGCTGCTGCTGGCGCGCGAAATCCGGCGCGAGTCGCTGCGCCCGCTGGGCTACGAGCTCCCCGCCGACGCCGGCGCCGAGCACGGCGCGGCGCCGGCTGCGGCACCGACCCGGAAGAAGAAGGGGCCCGAGCCGGTGTACCCGATCAAGGCCGTGCAGTTCTCCAACTTCATCATCCAGTGAGCCGCAGGCGGCGTCGCGGGGCGGATCCGGCATGAGCCAAGTCATCCTGTCGCAAGACGAAGTCGACGCGCTGCTGCAAGGCATCACCGGCGAGACGCAGCAGCCCGAGCCCGAGGCCGCGCCGCAGAGCGGCATCCGCGACTACGACCTGTCGAGCCAGGAGCGCGTGGTGCGCGGGCGCATGCCGGCGCTGGAGATCGTCAACGAGCGCTTCGCCCGCAACATCCGCATCGGCCTGTTCAACCTGATCCGCAAGACGCCCGAGGTCTCGGTCGGCGGCATCAAGGTGCAGAAGTTCAGCGCCTTCCTGCGCGAGATCGTCGTGCCGACCAACTTCAACATCGTCTCGGTCAAGCCGCTGCGCGGCAACGGGCTGGTGATCTGCGACCCGGCACTGGTGTTCGCGGTGATCGACGCGCAGTTCGGCGGCGCGGGCAGGTTCCACGCCCGCATCGAGGGCCGCGACTTCTCGGCCACCGAGCTGCGCATCATCCAGCGTCTGGTCGACTGCATCACGGCCGAGTACCGCAAGGCCTGGCTCGGCGTCTATCCGCTCGAGCTCGAGTACCAGCGCTCGGAGATGCAGCCGCAGTTCGCCACCATCGCCACGCCGGGCGAGATCGTCGTGGCCACCACCTTCACGCTCGAGATCGGCGAGACCACCGGCAGCATCAGCCTGTGCACGCCGTACTCGACGCTCGAGCCGATCCGCGACGTGCTCTACGGCACGCTGCAAGGCGACGCGATCGAGCCGGACCGGCGCTGGGTCCGGCTGCTGACGCAGCAGATCCAGGCCGCCGACGTGCGCCTGGTGGCCGAGCTGGCCAGTGCGCAGGCCACCGTCGAGCAGGTGCTGGCGTTCAAGCCCGGCGACTTCATCGAGCTCGACCTGAACCCGACGATCCAGGCCAAGGTGGACGGGGTGCCGGTGTTCGACTGCCACTACGGCACCTCGAGCGGCAAGTACGCCATCAAGATCGACCGCATGTTGACCAGCGTGCCCGCGGGCTGGTTGGGAGAAAGCAATGTCTGAGCAAGCCGCAACGTCCGACGAGGACCGCATGGCCGCCGAGTGGGCCTCGGCCCTCGAGGACAGCCCGCCCGGGTCACCCGGCGCGGCGCCCGACCAGACCGCCAGCGAACTGGCCGCACCGGTCGAGAGCGTGGCCGCGGCGTCGTTCGCCAACTTCGCGCCGACGGTCGGCGCGGCACCGACGGGCGCCGGCAACGACCTGAACATGATCCTCGACATCCCGGTGCAACTGACCGTCGAGATGGGTCGCACGCGCATCCCGATCAAGAACATCCTGCAGCTCGCGCAGGGCTCGGTGGTCGAGCTCGAGACGCTGGCCGGCGAGCCGATGGACGTGCTCGTCAACGGCTACCTGATCGCTCAGGGCGAGGTGGTGGTCGTGAACGACAAGTTCGGTATCCGACTGACCGACATCGTCACCCCCAGCGAGCGCATGCGCCGGCTGAGCCGGGCCTGAGCCCGGGCCGCATGCCACCACAGTCCGCAGACCGGTGATGAGCAACGTGCTCGGGCCGCTGGCCGCCTTCGTCGCCGTGCTGGCGCTGATCCCGCTCGCGCTGTGGCTGCTCAAGCGCACGCCGCTGGGTGGCGCGGCGGCCAGCGGCGCGCTGCGTGTCGTGGCGCTGCTGCCGCTGGCGCCGAACCAGCGCATCGTCACCGTCGAGGTCGGCCAGGGCGAGGATCGGCGCTGGCTGGTGCTGGGCGTGACGCCGAACGGCATCAACACGCTGCACACGCTGCCGGCGCAGTCCGACGCGCCGATGGCGCCCGGCCGGGTGACCACGGCCGCGCTGCCGTTCGCCGGGTGGCTCGCACGCAGCCGCGCCGGCAGGACCGACCCGGCCCCTGGAAGCGGCGATGACGCGCGCTGAACGCCGGCGCGCCGCCACGCTGCT